>LCEQ01000001.1 GCA_000994805.1 Candidatus Azambacteria bacterium GW2011_GWA2_42_9
CGTCCTTCATCGCCTTTTTGTGCCAAGGCATCCACCATACGCCCTTAGTAACCTACTCATCCCGTACATAAGTACGAGAATCATACATTTAATTTTTATACCTGTTTTACCCCCCGAAGCTCTAATGAGCAAAGGAGGGCTTTTCATTCAGTTTTCAAATTACTAACATTAACTGCTGAACCCGAATAGTTTATCTGATAAGCTGTCCGGGGTCAAGAGTTAATTTTGGGAAACAAAACCACCGCTTTGTTTTCTAACAAAGCGGTGGTTTTTGTAGTATTAAAGTTATCTTAAATTCTGGGATCATCCATCAGATATTTTGGTCCTCCCGGATCAGTTGGCCACATATTACCTCCCCCACTTGGCCATAATCCCGGCCCTATTGGCACCCTGTCTTCATGTAATCCAAGATCCTTCCAATCATAAAAGACAAAAGTGCCGGTGCCGCTTTGTTTTATTCGATTTTTTAGTAAATTTTTCATTGTAAAGACAGTATATCATAGCGCTATTTTCTTTGCAAGACCCTCCTGTGGATAACAAAAATACGGGCAAATCGCCCGTTATGAAGATAAAATTACGGTCCTGGAATAAATTTTTGAGGATCAATTTCCTGCAGGAAGCAAGGGGGTCTTTTTTCTTTTTTAATAGTATGAATTTTGGGCATATCCTTTCCCGGCAGCTTATAAACCACAAGGTCGCCTTTTCTAAAAACAAAAAAACCTAATTCCCAGCCCGTTATAAGATCAATTTTTTCGCATTTCGCTACGCGGGTAATAATCTGTCCCTGGCCATCCGTGTTTGTGTCTTTATACGGGCCATACGCATGGCCTAAACACAATTCCTTGTTTTTTACGCAATCTTGGATTTCTAATGGCGAATCCTCAAGCTTTTCGGAAGGATTAGTAAGAAACATATTTTTTACATCCAAATAGTTGAAAGTAGTAACGTTGGGGGTTGTCTTGGGATCAAGTCCCATTTTCTTCAGATCAGCAATCGTTGTCTTACCTGGAATAATGTTATTATAAAGAGTTTCAATGTCGTTATAATTCCCCAATCCTCTGACTATCTCCCGATTTGATGGCATTAATTTAGCATTAATTCCGGCGCAACCCACCAGCGCCATTATCGCCAATGATAAAATCATGAGTTTTCCATATATCCCACGCATTGCTTCCTCCCTCACAATTAAATTTTAAAGCAACAAAATATATTGCTTTTAACATTACAACTTAAAGAATCCCTATGTCAATTTTTTATGGCGCGTTGGGTTCAGGGCCTTGATTTATGTAAGCGTCAATGAAATCTTGGATACGTTTCAGTTCGGTTTCATTTAATGAATCGCCTGATTCCGGGTCAAACTTATCAAGCCAGCCCCAAGCGACCAAAGCGATAGTATTATCGTTTTCTTTCCGCGGTTCAACGATAATTTTTTTACCAAATCCGTAAAAACTTTCGAGTTGTTTGATAATTTCTGGAGCAGTATCAAAACGATAAGAAATCCAAATATAGCCATGCTCTAAATTATGAATCAGGCCTTCATCCGGTTGTTGTTCCTTATAAACTCCCTTAGTTTCCCAATCTTCATAGTGCCAGCCCGAAGTCGGCGGATTGGAATTATAATCTGGATGCGTCGCGCCGACGTTTATATGATTTCTCCCCTGATCGGGAATTTCAATAGCATAAATTTTTATTGAAGCGGCTTTTTCCTGACTTCTTTTCGTAAACCAATAAATACCCCCGCCAATAACCAAAACAGCTATCAACCAAATTAAAATTTTTTTAAATTTCCCGAATTGCTCCGACTTTTTTTCCGATACAAGCTTTTCTTTTTTCTTTTGTTCGTATATTTCTTTTGGCGATAATTCGTTCATAAATTTATTTATCTAACGCTGTTTCAGTATACACATTTCTTGGATTCCATAAAAGCCAGCCGCTGGTGAGGCCCGCGTCATAAACCGCCTGTTTTTCTTGGCGAATCATTTTGCCATCATAAATCGCGCCGATGTTGAAATCCTGAAGCCACGGGCGGAGTTTTTTAAGGCGCTTTTCAAAAATAGGACTGACCATCGCCGGCGTGGTTGTTCCGATTTCAGCGGCCGATTTTTCCCAAAGCTGTATTTTGCCTTTTTCTATCGTACCCAAAATTACTTCATAAGGATGCTCGGCTGGATTTTCAAAACCAAAATTTCCCGGCAAATAATGCGACGGATAAATCATGGGCGACACATAATCAAAATAATCATAAAGTTCTACAAAGGTTTGGCCAATCCCAAGATCATCCTTTTTAAGCATATTGTAAGCGAATAAATCTACCGAGAGTTTTCAAAATTCAATTCATCAAAACCGACGTCAACCGTTTTTTTTGCGGCTGCGAGATTATAATCCCAAACTTCCAGATTGGTCGGATCCATCCAATACCAACCGCGATTATCCCGCCAAAGCGTACCGTCGGCCTTTTTAAAATACCAACCAGGATGAATTTTAATTTGCGAATTATCCTGAAAAACCACGAGGCGGGCTATTGTATAAATATTGCGCTTATGAAGTTCCTCAATCAGACCCTTTAAATAATCATCAATGTAAACGCCGCTATCCTTGACATCAATAACGATTGAATTAATTTCGGTTTTATCGGCAAGACGGATTAAGTCGTTTATTCGTTTAGAGCGCGCGCTCCATACTGTTGAATAAACCCCGAATTGTGATTCAAATTTAAGATGATTGCGATTTTTAACCTCTATTGGCCTGATTATTAAAAAACGGTTCACAAGGTCGTTACTGAAAGATAAAACTGACGCCGTAATTTTTTTTAAAAAATAAAAACTTCCGGTAAAATAAGTGCCCCCTGTTAAAACAACAATAAGTAAAAATAAAATGGAAAAACTGTATAATTTCATGCTGATATTTTAGCACGAATCTAATTTAAAAAGAAAAACCGCCTCGCATAGACGGTTTGGTTCTATTTGGGAGTCGTAATTATTGTGATTAAATCTCCTTCCCATGGCACTTCTACATAAACCTTTACGCCCTGCATCGTAATCCCAAAAGATTGATGATCGCCTTTTTTACTCAGGAAGTGCACTTAATATTTTCCTGGGGGAAATTTTGTGAAAATTTACTGTACCGTCTTTTTGAGTGATATCAGTAGTTGGAAGAGATGCCTTTTCGTCGCCCGTCATCTGGACTAAAGATACTAATACTCCTTATCCAAGATTATTTTACTCCCGTAATCCGAATTACGGGAGTGTTTTATATTTAAGTTTTATTTGGATTTTTTATCTAAAAATAGATTGAATAATAAAAAATGTAACGGATATTTTCTTCTTAGCCATTCAAACGAATAAGGTGCAACGGGTATTTTATTAATTCCTCGCCTATCAAGCGCTTTATTAAACTCCCTAACTGCCTTTTCATAACCTCCAAAACCTCTTACTAACCAGTTATGAACTTTAGCGATATTATCATGTCCCGCCTTCATTCGACTCCTAATCTCCTCATAAGTCATACCATCTAAAAGACATTTGGCAATCATAATCCGACGCGACAACATAATGGATTCACTCTCGCTAAGTAAATCTTTAAAGAAATTTTTAACTTCGTCTCTTGATTTGAACGCTGCAACGCTAGTCCATAATAAATCCAAATATTTCATCCGGTCTATATTATTTATTTTTCTTGGATTAACTTTAACCATAAAAGTTATTTTACTCCCGTAATTCGGATTACGGGAGCGTATTATAAAATAATATAAATAGCAAATTATTTGTAGAATAAAAAATTAGAAAATAGAAAGTTAATTTAAAAATTATTTGCCAGAAAATCTAAAATTCGCTGTTTCAACTCTGGTTCGCTCACAAACATCCGCGTGCCGTGGCCGGCGTCTTCGTATTTTATGAATTCTTTTTTTACTGCCGATGAAATTTCAAAAAGCCGCTGCGATGATTCAAAAGGATAATTATCGTCTTTACTGGCAACTAACAAAAGATTTTTCCGAAAATTACGAGAAGCAATTTCCGTTTTAATACCTTTATAATTAAGTCCCGGCGACAAAGCGACAACAATTTTTGGCTGGGTCTTGGCGCCATAAAGCAAAGACAAATTGGCGCCGATTGAACCGCCCATTACAGCAAGTTCGGTTTCCGGAATTTTATTTTTAAGCCAATCGGCGGACGCTTCAACGTCATAAATCATCTTATCATAATCGGCTTGAACGAATTCTTGCCACGAACCCATCTCTCCGAGCCAGGCCTGCGAATCACCATGTCCTCTCTCGTCTATAGCCAGAGCATTATAACCGTTTTTTTGCAGTATTTGAGCAAATTCATCCCAATCCTGCCTATTGCCGGGCAGAATGTGAAGAAGTATAACCGATTTTTTGCTTTGAGCGTCTAAAAAATCTCCAGTGATTTTAACGCCGTCTTTGGTCTGAAAATTAATAATTTTTTTGCCATTTGCCATTATTTTTTGAATAATAGAGAAATTACAAAAAATATAATACCGGTTAAAATAACTGTCGGACCCGGCGGGAAATTGAAATAATTTGAAATAAAAATTCCCGCTCCGGTCATAATCAAGCCTAAAATAACGCTGAAGCTTAAAAACGATTTCAAACTCCATGAGAAATTTCGAGCCGAAACTGCCGGTAAAATAGTAAGAGCGCCCATTAAAACCGAACCAATCAGTTTTATGCCAAGCGCCACGCTCAAGGCAAACAGAAGCAAGAAACCTAAATATGACAAGTCGGGTTTAAATCCTGCTGATTTCGCCAAATCCGGTGCCACAATGCCGATCGTAAGCCGGCGCGATAACATTATCGTTAAAATAAATATTATAAAAGATACCGCCATGATAATCGCCGCATCTTGCGGCTTAATGGCAAATAAGTTGCCAAACAAGCTTTCAAATAATTCTTCATTCGGAACCAAAATAACGCCCAGAGCCAAAGTGGCGGTAAAAAATGTTCCGATTATCGCTTCCGGAGGCAGTTCGGTTTTACGTTCTATAAACCAAGTTCCGAAAGCCGCCAGTAAAAGAAAAGCCGCCGCGCCGTATATCGGGTCATAGCCAAAAACTAACGCCAGCCCGATGCCAGGCAGGGCAACGTGAGACAAAACATCGCCCACAAGTGCCATTCTTTTGGCCACAACAAAAGCGCCCAAAAAACTTGCCGCCAAAGCCACAAACAGTCCGGAACTAAATATTAATAAAAATTGATTATCAATGCCCATGTTGATAAAAAGCGCTTTCTCCGTAAAGCTGTTTAATATTTTCGCCGGTAAGTTCGCGCTTTGGCGGACCAAAACATATGCGTTCTTTATTTATGCACAAAACGCTGTCGGCATAACGGTAAACGACATTAAGATCATGGGAAATTATTAAAACGGTCAACCCCCTTTCGTCTTTCATTTTATGGAGTAAATTATAAATCGTATCTTCGCCAGCCAAATCAATTCCGGCCGTCGGCTCGTCAAAAAGCAAGACGTTCGGGTGGCCCAAAATCGCCCAAGCAATTAAGGCCCTTTGTGATTGGCCTTTTGAAAGATGGGCCAGTTGCTTGTCTAAAATTTCTGGATCGAGTCCGACTGATTTTAATTCATGCGACACGGAATCGGAAAATTTTTTATCTTTGAAAAATAAATTTTTTGACTTTAAAACGAAAAATTCTCTGACCGTAAGTGGCAATTCTGATTTTTCAAAAAATTTTTGCGGAACATAACCGATTTTGACATCATTGCGCCATTTAATTTCACCATCGTAAGGAATAAAATCCATCAGTACCCTGAAAAGAACCGATTTGCCGGCGCCGTTGGGCCCGACAATGGCTAAAACATCTCCTTCATTTACGGAAAAAGAAATATCTTTTAAAACTTCCTGATTATCAAAACTAACCGAAACGTCTTTAACTTTTAAAATTGGTTCTGCCATTGTGTTTAGAAAAGCGCTACGACGCCGATGGCGCCGGCATTTTCGCCTAATTTTCCTACTAAAATTTTAACATTTTTTCTGGCTCTTGGGATAAAAGCTTCCGCGGTTTTAGCCGCACCGCCGCCGATTATAATCGCTTCCGGATCCAAAATATTAATAATATTAGCAATTCCAATTCCTAAGTTTTTTTCGAATTCTTTCGCCGCCATTTTTGAAAATTTTAATCTTCTCATTTGTTTTACAGTTGCCTCTTCCAAATCTTTTCCATTATTTATTATCATATGCCCCAGTTCGCCAACTGAATTGTTGGCTCCATAAATCATTTTGCCGTTAATAATAATCCCCCTCCAACTCCGGTTCCAAGTATTATGCCAACAAGATTTTTATATCCCCTTCCCGCGCCGAATAAATACTCTCCCCGCAAAAAACACCTTGCGTCATTATCAATCCTGATCTCATAATTAAATCTTTTCTTTAGCCAATTTTTAATGTTAAATCCATCTAAAAATTTAATATTTGACCAACTCAAAATAATTCTCTTTTTTAAATCCAAGGCACCACCGATGCCGCAACCGATTCCCCTGATATTTTTTCTCCCGCCGATATCTATGCCAATAGTATATTTAACCATACCTAAATAGTATAACAAAAAATATTAAAACCTCGCTATACGCGAGGTTTACTGCCATAATTTTTTGGCTTCATTCCACAATTGAGAATTTCCATGGACTTTTTGATAATACAACCATTCGGCGCCCCAGAGATAGATTCTGGGAAAGCCGGTTTTCTTGGCATATTCAATACTATCTCTGAATTGCTTTAATCCAAAAATTTCAAACTGTTTTTGAGGCGTCACTGAAAGTATTCCACTATAGCGAATCCATGGTTCGACCTGAAGTTCCATAACAAAAACTTTATTTATATCAAGATGTAATTTTTTTGTCTTAGCGTTATAAAAAGCCGAAGAGACAAAAGTAGCCGGGGGTATATAACCATAATATAGCCGAACGCCCCAATCTCCCAAGATTCTCTGCCAGAAAAACCGATAAAGCGTCGTTCCGAAATAATCGCTGATTTTTGAAGCTTCTTTCCAATCGGAGAGTTCACCCGAGTCAGTAATGATTGTTGATCCGCCGCTTACTTTTTTGACGAGTTCAATTTCTTTTCTCAAAAATTCTGGGTCTACACGCAAGCTAATTCCAAATTCTTTTTCTATTTGCGCAATCTTTTTCCATGGAAAGAGCGGTTCGTTTTCTACTTGCCAGATTTTTTCGGATAAAGCCGATTTGTCATTATATCGCCGGATTACTTTTTCTTCCATAAGTAATAAGCGTTCGTGTCTTTTTTCCTCTGACAGTTTAATAGCCCAATCCGGGATATGAAATTCCGGCCAGCCGGCAACGCGTTCGCCGATATTTGGAATAATTTTAATGCCGCGCTTCGAGGATTCATCAATAAACCAGTCAAAAAACGAAAAATCAAAATCGTTTTCTGTTTTTTCGATGTCTTCCCAGGGAATAATCAGTCGAATATGGGTCACCTTAAGATCGTCAAAAATCGCTAATGCCGTTTCTTTTGGATCAAGGCCTAAATAAACGGCATAAGCCGGACGGAAGCTGGCACCCCAGATTGGTTCTTTGCCGCCGGAAAAATCACGCCGGTTAAAATAGAATCCATCAAAATACATTGCGCCAAATAAAACAAAAAACAATACTATTAGAGATAAAATGATTATGGCTCCGGTTTTAATCATTTTTTAACTATTACGGATTAATAAGTATATTCCGGAAAAAACAAGAGCGGCGGCAATGATTTTTTGCCATAAAACAACGCCTTCCAATTCTTCCTTATACACTCCGGGATAAAAAAATGAAAAGATTCCTGCCAGAATCAAAACAAAAAACTGCTTAATTCCTTCAAACGCGTTGACCAAGGTGGCGCTCCTCGTCAAAGAAATTGCATACTTGATAAAAATTGAACCTAGAGTGCCAGGAACTTTTTCAGAAAAAAATAATTTCCAGTTTAATTTTCCGATACGACCATTTATTATTTTTCTTTGTCCCGGCCACAAGTAAAAAATCACCGCCGCCAAAAAATAACCTCCTGTCAACCAAACAAACCCGCTTAAGAAATTTTGCCAATTAGTCGAAAATCCCTGCAAGCCATATGAAATTCCAAGTAACACCAGCCCCAACCCAATACCAGAACCAGATAATACCGTAAGCCCAATATCTTTTAATCCCAATCCGCCATTTTTATATTGTCTCATTGAAGCCAATACGCCGCCGAAAATAAGCAAAGCTACGGCAAATAACTGAATACCGCCCAATCTCTCGCCTAAAAAAGAATATGTAACAATAAAAGTAAAAAACGACACCGTGGCAACATAAATCGTCATAACGCGCGATGCTTCATGACGGGTTAAGACGTGATAAAGGGGCCTCAAACTCAAAATCCAGATTGTTCCGGCTATTATGCCAATATAAGCCGATTGCGGGCTCAAGCTGATAAAATTCAGCCAGATGTTTAAAATCAGAGCGGGTAAAAAGAATACTATTCCGAAAAATCCACTGTAAAACGCGTATGGAGCTGGTTCAATCGGTTTTCTGCTTGCCGAACCGCTGACTATGATTTTAGACAGAACGCTTGATAAAGCGCCTAAAAAATTGCCCAAAATAACAATCAAAATCCAATTTCTAAGGAAAAAATTAGTGAATTCAGTCATAATTTTTTCCTCCTTCCACTATTTTAATTATTTCCGGTGTTATACTGCCCGTTCTGGCAATTTCGCCGTAAACTTTGCCAGAAAATCGCATCTTTCTTTCCAATGTTTCGCGATCAACTTCAATAATCCCGAACTTCGGCCAAAAGCCGTACGCCCATTCAAAATTATCCAAAAGCGACCAGTGGAAATATCCGCGTACATCAACACCTTCGGAAATCGCTTTATGAATCCACCTTAAATGATCAATGATAAATTTTGCTCGCCATCGGTCTTGAGAATCGGCCAGGCCGTTTTCGGTGATATATATTGGTTTTTGATACCGATCCAAACTCTTGAGCACATGATAAATTCCTTCAGGATAAATTTCCCAACCAACATCGATTCTTTGACCTTTTCCCGCGTTGAAATTAAAGCCTTTTATAAGAAGACGACGATAATAATTAAGACCGATAAAATCAAAATGTTTTTCAATTTTTTTTAAGAATCTTTTACTCCAAAACCAATTTATAAACGACGCCGGCCAGCCTTCATAGTAGTTCATCTGATGGGCAATCCCAACTTGAGCGTTGGGATCAATCCGATGAATCGCTTCGTAGACACGATTATGGGCTTCGGCCAAATTGCTAATTACACGAAGAAAAACAAATGGATTTTTCTTTTGCGGCGGTTCTTCACCGGCCAAATAAGCCATTCCCGCATAGCGCATCGGTTCGTTTAGAATAATCCAATATTTCACTTCATTCTTAAGTTCACTGACAATCCGATCGCAAAACCTGACAAAATAAATTATATTATCGCGATTTTCAAACCCGCCCATTTCGGCAAACCAAATTGGCATTGTCCAGTGCCAAAGCGTGATAAACGGTTCAATACCTCGCGCGCGAAGCGCGCGGATAACTTTACGGTAATGTTCAATTTCCGCTTGATTAAAATTTCCTTCTTGGGGTTCAATTCGCGACCACTCAATTGAAAAGCGGTGGGTATTATTATTCATCGCTTTTGCCAAATCAAAATCTTCTTCACAATGGTTATAGTGGTCGCAAGCGCCGGCAGAAATGAAATCGGCCGGATTTAATTCTTTCGATTTCAGATAATTAATCCTTTTCGGAGATTCTTCCCACTCCGTCCACTGGTTATGATTATTCCCTTCAACCTGATGAGCTGAAGTTGCTGTTCCCCATAAAAACCCTTCTGGAAATTTTAAATCTTTTTCCATATCATCAATCATAATTAACTTTCCTCCCTTCGCCTAATATTAAATTTTCAAACAGCTTTTTGTACACTTTATAACGCTTTTAAATTAAAATCCAGTTCATTGAGCATCATCTCTATTAAGAAATCCCGAAAAATTGCCACTGTATATTTGCCGATTTCATCTCCAGACGTAATCCAACTGATTAATCCAATAAGCCCTTTAGATTTTGGATTTATTAAAGCACCACCAGAAAACCCCTGCGTCGCGTTGCTTTCAATAAGAAGAATCTGCGGCTTCCGAGTTTCATTTATATCTATATTGCCGGATAGCCGCCCGACAGTGGAAGTAATCTGATTGGCAATGTGGGCGGCATCAATGCCGTATCCCAGAGTAATCAGCTGGTCGTTGTTTTTTGGATTATAAGCCCAGTCAATCGGAAGATAATTGAAAACGCCACCTATCTCCATAATCGCGTAATCTTCGTCTGTGGCGTAAGAGGTTTGTAATAATTGAGCGATTTTAGATTCGGCCGCCGGACGCTTATTGACTTTCAAAATCGCAAAATCGTTGTAATATTTGTCTTTACTGAAAGTTTCGCTGATTTTTTCCGTAAGCGGATAACTTATAATATCGGCGGAATAATAAATTTTAGGTTTTTCGGATTTGGAGTTTGGAAACGGGCTTTTCAAAACAAAGCAGTCGGGTCGCGCTTTTTTCATATTTTCATCATAAATAATATGGCGATTCGTTAAAATTTCGCCTTTACTGCTGATAATAATTCCGGTGCCGCGTGAAATGCTTGTAAAATTGGTTTCATTGGCGCTTAGATAGCCGCAATAAAGCTGAATGAGAGAACCATTCACCAATTCTTCAAAACTTTTTGAGGAAACTTCCTTAACTGGCGCCGGAGCGATTAGTTTTGGCGCGGTGATTTGCGGCGCCGGCCGAGCCGGCGCCGCTTTTTCGGGCGCCGGAACAACAATCGTCTCGATTTCCGGCAGCGGCAAAACCAATGTCGTGGTGGCAAGTTTCAATTCAAAGTTCGTTTTGCCGCCCTCGTTTTTAATAACCAAGCGAGGCGATAACAGCGTATAAATAAGAAATGCCGTAAAAATCAGCGCGGCAATAATCAAAATTTTAATCATTTTATTGATCATAAGACGCCCCTATATCTCCCGGTATTCCATTTCGGTTGTTTCAAAAAACTTAGCGGTAAAATCAATTGCCTTTTGGTTGTCAAAACGCTTGCATGTATAAATATCTACCGTTAAAAAATTTAACCGTTCCCAAACATAAATTGATGCGCCGGATTCCACCCAAAAGACAGCACCTTCCCAGCCGTCATGAATCGGATCGCTTTTGCCGGTGGCAGAAGTGATAATTGGTTCTTTCAAATCAGGATGGATAGTCATTTTTAGTTCCGCCGCCAAATTTAAAAGATATTCTTTGACTTTTTCCCTGTTAATCGCGGCGGAATATCTTGCCTCTATCACCAATCTCTGCCGTGTGATTCTTGGTTCAATATTTTTCATTTTTCTTGATTAAAAATAAATATAAAATATCAGCCCCTGATAATAACCTTTATCTTCATTTTTTGGGGGCGCCAATAATTTTTAAGATATTTTACCGTTTTCTCGCGATTAAAATCTTTGCAAGAATAAATATCCATTGCCACAAAACCCTCTTTCGGCCAGGTATGAAAAGAAATGTGGCTTTCCAAAAGCACAACAAAACCGGACAAACCCCAATCGGGATATTTAAAAATTGTTGAAGAAATTTTTAAAACCACGGGCTTCCCAATTATTCTCATTTTTAGTTTTTTGGGAAGGCGCGACAGAAGTTTGATAAGGTCCGGACGATTTCGGAGTTTTTTTTCATCTACGCCATAAGCATCCATGACGAGATGTTTTCCGTATAAGTTTTTATCCATTATGATTCAGCGCCATAAGTCCAGGAAGTGATTTACCGGCTAAAAAATTAAGCATCGCGCCGCCGCCGGTTGAAATATAGCTGAACTTATCCATTAAATTCATTTTTCTGATAAGAACGATGGTGTCGCCTCCTCCGGCGATTGAAAAAGCTTTTGAATTAGTTATCGCTTTAGCGACACTTTCACTGCCATGGGCCAATTCAGGCGTTTCGATTCTCCCCAATGGCCCGTTCCATATAATAACTTTTGATTTTCCGATAATTTCCGAAAATTCAGCCGTGGTTTTCTGTCCGATATCAAGAATCATACATTCCGACTCAATATAGTCCTCCGGAATAATGATTCCGGCTTTGGAATTAATAATATTTTTAGCGTCTTCCAAAAAACTGTCATCGGTTAACGACTCGCCGATTGCTATCCCCTTGGCTTTTAAAAAAACATTGGCAACTGCTCCGCCGATTAAAATATTTTCCGCCTTATTTAAAAAGTTTTTTATAACCGGAAATTTAGTATTGACCTTGGCGCCTCCCAAAATCAGGGTTTTGCCTTCGCGCGGCATTTCAATGGCTTTGGTTAGATGTTCAATCTCTTTCATCAGCAGCAATCCGCCGTAGGAAGGTAAAAACTTGGTTATTGCCGAAAGAGAAGCGTGTTCGCGGTGGCAGACCGCGAAAGCATCATTTACATAAATATCAAAATTCGCAGCAAGTTCTTTGGCAAAATTTTCATCGTTGGCTTCTTCGGCCGGATTCTGGCGGACATTTTCAAGGAAAAAAATTTTTCCGGATTCGGCGAGTTTAAGATTTGCCGTGATATCGGGGCCGATGTTACTTCCGGGAATAAATTTCAAGTCCCTGCCGAGAGTTTCTTTAATTTGTCCGACAAGCGGTTTAAAGCTTTTTATCGCCGTGATATGGCTTAAAATGGCAACAACGGCGCCTCGACTTGCAAGATAATCCACCGTTTCTTTAACCGAAATAATCCGGTAAGATTCTATTATTTTCCCGTCCGCAACCGGCACGTTAAAATCAACCCGAAGCAAAACTTTTTTTCCAAAAAGCTCTTTTTCGATTAGGCCCGAAACCGATTTTATCATAAATGATTATAATTTTAATTAAAAAAACCTTTTTTAATCTTATTCAGAGTTTTATCCTCTATTTTCCCTTGTTTCAATTGGCTGACTCCAAGTTCTTTGGCAAGTAATTTTTCCACTTTCAGTGCCACAAGATGTTCTTTTCGATATGGTGCTTTAGGATGCCAGCCGGGGCCTAAAATTTTTTTAAACCGCCCCCTGCCTTTTTCCCGTTCGAACCATTCGTCAAATTTTTTAATTTTCGGCTCCAATATACCCCGCCTTTGAGTAAGATATAATTCAACAAATTCGTGAATGAGAGTTAAAAAATTATAATCTGGATTTTTTAAATCAGCGCCAACAATAGTCCATCCGTTTTTGGTTTTATAATAATCCCCGGTCGTCGGATAACGCATTTTTTTCGGCGGCTGAATAACAAGTTTGTAGTGATTTTTTTTCATATTACAAATATCCCCAAGTTTGAAGCTTATCGCTGTCTATTTGCCACTTCAGCCCGACATCGGTGCGATAAAACATATCGTGAATCATGATATTTTTAATCCTCATATAGGCCTGCTGTCTGGCCTCCACTACTGTCGAGCCGGAACCAGTTACCACCATAAGACACCCGGAAGTGCCGGCTATGCGCCAAACACCATCCTCCCTTTTTATGTCTTCAATATGAACGCCATCTAAATTATCCGGCTTTTTAAAAAGAATCGGCAAATCATGATACATTTCGAGCGTTTCTTTGTCTTTTGGACCTACAAAACAGGTGGGAACAAAAATTCTTATTCCAATTTGAAATCCTTTTTTAGTTTTAAGTTCAAAAGCTTCGCCTTTTGCCATCCTATAAAGCCATTCGCCGGTCGGCATTATAATGCCTTCAAGTTGGATGGGAATTGTCGGATAGCCAAAACGCGTTGTAAATTCAAGCGGATAAATTCCCTTGCCGTTTACAATGCAATTTAAATCAACGTAGCCGACATATCCGGACTCGGCCAAAGCTGGTTTCATTTTTTCAAGGGTTGCTTTAAACAAATAATTGGGTTCGCTCCAAAACATCAGAGTCCCCATCTCGCCGCTAAAAGGCCCGATATCGCCCGGGAAAACCCGTTTGTGTTCGAAATTAATATTTATGGGAAGAATAAAATCTTTTCCATTAAAAAATGCTCCGACCGCGATTTCAACTCCGGAAACAAATTTCTGAATCTGGAACGTTGACACTTTTTTTTGCAAAACATTTTTGTTTTGACTTAAGAGCTCCAAGAGGTCTTTGCCATCTTCTTCTTGGCCTAAAAAAAGCAAATCCTTTTGTTCTGACGGAACGCTGCCGCCAGGCTTAAACGCATAACGCTCCGGATTTTTCTTAATAAATTCAATGGCTTCATCGTAATTACTGAATTGCCATTGAGGCAGAATATTTACTCCGTATTTTTTTAACTCGTTCTGGCCGAAATACCGGTCCATTTCAAGCATGTCGGTATATTTACTGCCGCCAATAACAAATTTGCCGTTATGTCGTAATTTTTCGGCAATATCGCCGAACCCCACATCGTCTATGACGATAGCGTCGGCCCAATCCTTAAAAGATTCCCAGTCGGTGATTTTCTCTACAAACCCATTATAAACATCTTCTTCAACAGTTTTAATATAAGCCTTGACTTGATGGCCTTCTTTAGTAAGTTGCCATGCCAAGTCGCCGCTTAAACTTTCGTAACCGATAAACAAAAATTTTTTCTGCGCAAAAACCTTGTCATTGCCATTAGAATGCCCGTTGCCATTTTGATGTTGTTCATTCATCTTTTTATTTTACAACAAAAAAAATAAATCAACAAAAAAATGATGTTATTTTTTATAAAACTCCTCCACCGAGCATTATTCCGGATGGTGAATAAAATACCAGGCTTTGACCGGGAGTGGCGGCGCGTTGCGGCTCGCTAAAATCAACTTTTAAATTCGTTATTCGTTTATTCGTAAGTGATTCGTTATTCGCTGATGAAATGACGCATTTCTGGAGCGGTTGGCGATATCTGATTCTTGCCAAACATTTCAATGGCAATTTTGGCGTTTTCCCGGAAATCCAGTTGATATTCTTAACCAATAATGAATTTGAAAATAGCGCTGGATCTTCCGCCTCAGCGACAATGAGCGCGTTTTTGGCCGTGTTTTTTGAAACAACATAATAAGGAGTGCCGCCTCCGGTTGAACCAATTCCCTTTCTTTGGCCGATGGTGTAAAAACTTAATCCGTCGTGAATCCCGACTTTTTTACCGTCTAATGTTAAAATCGGCCCCGGTTTTTTACCGAGAGTTTCTTTCAGAAATTCGGCAATGTCGATTTCGCCGATAAAACAAACCCCCTGCGAATCGGGTTTTGCCGCCGTCGGCAGATTATATTTTTTCGCCAACGCGCGGACTTGTGGCTTAGTGTAATCTCCAATTGGAAACAGACAATGTTTCAGCTGTTCTTGCGTCAAAGTCCAAAGAAAATACGATTGGTCTTTATTTAGATCTTTAGCAATTTTTAATATATAATTTTGAGATTTGAGATTTGAGATTTGAGATTTTTTAACGTAATGGCCGGTAGCAATATAGTCCGTGCCGAGATCAAGCGCTTTTTTTAAAAATAAGCCGAATTTTATTTCTTTGTTGCACATCACGTCGGGATTGGGCGTTTCACATTTGGCATATCCCGAAATCATATAATCAACCACTGCTTTTTTAAATTCGTTTTCAAAATTAAAAACGTAAAAAGGAATACCCAAGACGCAGGCAACCCGCCGCGCGTCCCGCGCGTCTTCTTCCGCGCAACCGGTAAGGGACCATCCCTTCATATAAACTCCGACGACATCGTATCCTTTTTGTTTTAACAACAACGCCGCGACGCTTGAATCCACGCCGCCTGACATCGCCACAAAAATTTTTCTTCGCCTACTCATAACTGAATATTTTGCCACACAAACTTAAAAAGCGCAATTTGCGCCTTTTATTTTATGCTTAAAATTTTAACAAAGATATCAATATAATTAAGATGGGGGAAAACATGAGTTGTCGGAAGAAATGGGCTTAAAACGCTGCGTTCTATTCTAATAATTTGAACTTCAATCAGTAACGGCGGGCAAACCATATCCAAGTCGCCTTTTTTGTCGGGCGCCATCTGGCAATTTTTAAGATTCTTTTCAATTACGGCTTTATATTCGCTTAACCATTCAAATTGTTCGGTGTTTATTGTGATTTCATCGATTTTAACTGTTTCCTTGCCGGAAACAAAATACGCGCGCTGATTGTTAGTCAAAAAAATATCTTTTGCTCCATTATTTACCGATTCCTGCCATTTTTCAAAATCGCGCGGAGTGATTTTCATTAAGAATTTAAATCCAGCACTTTTGGGATCAAGCAGAGTAATGCCAAGTCGGCGAAACGTTCGATCCATTGTTAAACGAATTGGGGTTTTTATTTCAACCTTGTTTTGATAACGAGTTTTAAACCAAATACCAGTGAACTGACTTTCGTCGTATTTCATGTTCCAAGCGCTTTCATCTCCGAAAGCATCAGATACCACTCCGATAATCAAGTAAAGATTGGTTATTATGGCCAGATACAGTAGAATCCGTTTAACTTCTGAGCGCATCATTTTTTTACTCCCTGTTAAGGATCTATTTCGTTTGGTAAAATAATACCGAAAGAGTTAATTTTAGTCAAAAAGAAAAACCCCGAGATGGGGTTTAAGGAATTATGTTTCTTAAAGAACTAACAAACGCTGTAGCCGCAATTAGTGCAACGACCACCGCGGCATCCTTCCTCATAAATTAATGTCCCTTTTTGACATTCGGGACAAAAGTTGCCAAGTAAAATATTTAAGATTTTTTCTGTATTGGTTTCTCCAGTTAGTCCGTAGTGCTCAAGATAATGGTCAATCGCTTTGGCAATAGCGTCGCCGAGAGAAATGACTTGGTCTTTTCCAAATCCGGCAAATCCGCTCCCGCCGATTCCTTCGTGTTGATCCCTGATTTCTTTGAGTCGCTCCAGAGCTGAAATTGGCGATGGCATTCTTAAAATTAATGAAAGGTCCCGAGCTATCGTTTCGGCATCGGCCATAACATCTGATCTCGATTTGCCAATACTAACAAAGACTTCAAGGGGCTCACTGGGCCCTTTTTCCTCATCAAAATTGATTGTGATAAAAGCGCCGCCGTGCTGCGTCTGAACGCGAATGGTTTTTCCCATAACTTCTTTTGGGCGCGATTTTCTAAAACCTTTTGATTTTTCTGTTTCTTTTTCACCAATTCCGGCGGATAATACCCCGCCTTTACAACCGTCTCGAAAGACGGTGATGCCGAGACAGTTGGTTTCAAAAGCATATTGATAAGCCGCGCCGATGTCGCTTAGCGTGGCTGAATTAGGCAGATTGATGGTTTTGGAAACGCCGTTATCGGTATACTCTTGGAAAGCTGACTGGATATCAATATGCCGCATAGGATGAATTTCATGAGCTGTTACGAAAATTTTTCTAATGTCTGGCGGAATTTCCGTTAATCCACCCACCACGCCGATTTCCATAATTTTTTTCTCAAGTTCTTCAGAATAAAAACCGCGTTCCTTGGCAATTTTGATTAATCTGGTAAAAGACGGGGAAATTCGGATCAACTCTCGATTTCCAGAGGTGTGTTTTCCAACCAAACTATAGTTGGGCTCAATGCCGCCGGAACAGCCAGCTAAAATACTGATTTCGCCGGTTGGCGCGATAGTGGTAATGGTACAGTTTCTAATGGGTTTGCCATTTTTATAGATGCTCTTATCCCAAAGTGGGAAAGGACCGCGTTCATTGGCCAATTTTTCCGATTCATTATGGCCCACGTCATTGATGAATTTCATGATGCGCCCGCCTAAAGCGCGGGCTTCAATTGAATCATAAGGAATATTCATGTGGATCAAGACATCGGCAAATCCCATCACGCCCAAGCCAATCCGCCTGATCTGGTGGGCTAGTTTCATAATCTCCGGCAGCGGATAAGGATTTACCTCAATGACATCGTCCAGGAATCTGACCGACAAACGGACCGCGTAGGCCAGTTTTTCCCAATTGATGTCGAAACTTCCATCGGGTTTTTCGGAAAGGAATCGGTGCAGATTAATCGATCCGAGATTGCAGACGTCGTTGGGGAAAAGCGGCTGTTCGCCGCATGGATTGGTGGCTTCAATATACAGAATGCCTTGAAGCGGATTTGATGGTGATCGATTGGTTTTATCAATAAACCACAGCCCGGGATCGCCGGTTTTCCAAGCCATTTCGAGGATAGCGTTCATAACTTCTCTGGCTTTTTTGCGCCCGACGACAGTTTGATTTTTGGGACTTATTAAGTCATATTCGGCATCTTCAATAACGGCTTTCATAAAAACATCGGTAGCGGCCACCGAAATGTTAAACTTTGAAATTTGTTCTTGAAGCAACGCCGCTTCCATTTCTTTGACGGCTTCTTTAGTAAAAAGATGCCGTCTCATTTTTTTCATAATCTCTTGGTTTTCATCGTCCAAAATGCCTTTGCAGCGGATAAATTCCATAATATCGGGATGATGAACGGATAATATCGCCATATTGGCGCCGCGGCGCGTGCCACCCTGAATGACCGATTTAGTCGAAGCGTTGGACACTCTGAGGAAAGGAATTGGGCCGGAAGATCGACCTCTGGTCGATCCGACGATAGCGTCTTTTTCCCTCAAAGAAGAGAAAGCAAAACCGGTGCCGCCGCCGGATTTATGGATAATCGCTTGGCGTTTGAAAGCTTCATAAATTTCCTCCATGGAATCGCCAATAGGCAGAACGAAGCAGGCTGAATATTGCAGGCCGTTTCCGGTGCCGGCATTGTAAATCGTTGGCGCGTTCGGGAAGAATTTCCGTTCAGCCATTAATTTATAGAATTTAACGGCATAATTCAAGATACCTTCTTCGGAAGCACCATAGTTTTTTTCAGCGGTGGCAACTTGATAAGCAACGCGCCAGAACATTTTTTCGGTAGTTTCAAGTAAATCACCGTTATTATCTCGCCTTCTGAATCTTTCATTGATAAGTTTAACGGCATCCGGCGACCCGTCATAAACAGGCATTCCTTCGGGCATCGAAGCAATCACTATTTTTTTCTGTTGTTCTTTCAAGATTGGCCTCCTATTTTAAATTGTCAAAAAAACAAAAGTAATCAGAAGTATAACATTTTATTTTTTATTGTCAAAATTTAAAAATTGTGGATAATTAGTATAAATATGTTATCCATAAATGACTTGCAAAACGGAATATATATTGTTTATGAGGGAATGCCATTCCAGGTTTTGGAAGTTACTCATCTTCATATGGGGCGGGGCAGTTCCAGTGTTCAGACAAGGTTAAAAAACCTTAAAACGGGCCAGATTTTGGCGCGGAATTTCAAACCGGCCGACACGTTTAAAGAAGCCAATATTGAAAAACAAAAAATAAAATATCTATATGGCCATCGCGATGAATACTGGTTCTGCGAAGAAAACAGTCCGGCAAATCGGTTCAGGCTTTCCGAAGAAAACCTTAGCGGCGTGGCGAAATTTATTAAGCCAAACACGACAGTTGAGGCCCTGAAATTCAATGGGGAAATTTTAAACATCGCCCTGCCTATTAAAATGGACTTTAAAGTAACCGAGGCGCCGCCAGGAGTTCGCGGCAATACGGCGCAGGGAGGAACTAAAACCATAACAATAGAAACCGGCGCTCAAATTATCGCTCCTCTATTTATTAACGAAGGCGACATTATCCGTATCAACACCCAGACGGGAGAATACGTAGAACGTATAGAAAAAAAATAGCTAAAAACTATTTTCTAATTGTTTCTTCCAGAACTTTTTTCAATTCTTCGGTATCAACGGTTTTGCGTTGTTTTTTAGTTTCCTGTTTGTCTGTAAAAGTTTTAGTGCGAAAGAGCGGCGGTGAAGTAAAATTTTCTTTACCCACCATAGCTTTAGCGTCGGTGGGCCGCGGTTTTAACTGCGACAAATGCACCGGTTTTGGCGGCTCTCTTCTGTCCTTGGTTTTAGCAAAACAGTCGCTGCAATAGACAGGCCGGTTCGGATCCGGTTTAAAAGGCACCTTTACTTTTTTATTACAATTTGAACAAACAGCGTCATATAATTTTTTGTCAGTATATCTCAGTTCTTCTTTTTTCGGAATTTCTGAAACATGTTCTGAAAGATTTTCGGCTGAAATAATAACACCGGTGGCTTCCGCTATCGCTTTTTCCACCTGGTCTTGCGGCGTACCGTACGTTTTTCTGGAGTATTCAATTATTTCTTCGGCGAAAGAAACTTCCGGCTTCGGATAAGGCGGCAGGGTCATCGCCGAAAAAGGCCGCGAAGGAACGCCGTCAATCAAAAGGCGAAGGTAAATATTGTAATTCGGCAAATTAAGCAAATCCGCCGCTACAATGTTCGGCCCGAACTGCTTTTCTTCCAAGAATTCAACGTCTTCGCCGCCGGTTCTAAACGCGATAAAAGTGCCGACATTGCCAAAAATAGCGTCTTTTACCTTCATATTCTGGTCGTGGACCAACTGGCCGATATATTGATTGGCGATAATAAGATTAAGGCGAAATTTTCTGGCTTCCGATAAAATGTCGGCGAAACTGTCGGTAACAAAGGTCTGAAACTCGTCCACGTAAAGATAAAAGTCCTTCCGGTTTTCTTCCAAAATATCAACGCGGCTCATAGCGGCAAGCTGGATTTTGGTAATCAGCATTCCGCCAAGAAGTTTCGCGTTGTCTTCCCCGAGCCGCCCTTTGCTGAGATTCATTATTATAATTTTCCCTTCGTCCATGGCTTGCCTGAAATCAAACGAAGAAATCGGCTGGCCGATGATATTTCTAATGACTGTCGCCGAACTGAATTGGCCAATTTTATTTTGAATGGCCGCCGTCGCTTCCTGTTCGTATTTTTGCTGGTAACTAGCATATTCCTGTGTCCAGAACGCCTTAATAACGGGATCTGTTATTTGACTGACGATACTTTTCCGAAAAATTTTATCAGAAAACATCCGGTTGACTCCCAGCAAAGTGGAACCGGGGACTTCCAGCAGAGCCAATATGGTATTATTTAAAATATATTCCATTCTGGCGCTCCAGACATCGGGCCAGATTTTTTTAAAAACTCCCATAAGGCCGGAAGCAATTAAATGGCGGGCCTTCGCGTCTACATTTTCTATGGCATTAAAAGCGATGGGGTACGCCATATCAGCCGGATTGAAGTAAATAACGTCTTTAATTCTTTCTTTTGGAATATAATTAAGCAGTTTTTCGGCCGCTTCGCCGTGCGGGTCAACGAAACCCATGCCGTGCCCCGCCATGATATCGGAAATCATCATATTCATTTGCAGATTGGTTTTTCCCGTGCCCGTTTGGCCGATCACATACATATGGCGGCGGCGATCGTCGATTTTGATGCCAAATTTTTTCCGTTCATTGCGGAAATTCGTTTCCGCGAAATATGTTATTCCATTATTTGTCATATTATATCGGCAAGCTCACCGGCGGTTCGGCTTTTTTGGCTTCAACCCGCCTTAAAGTCGGCGCTTCAACGGCAAAAATCGGATAATGATAAATCGTCGCCAACTCTTCGGTATTGAGAATGAAGGTTTTTTCTACAAACCTTCTGTTAATATATCGCTTGATAAACTTTTTTTTCCTTATAAATTCAAAACGTTTTCTGAATGGTTGTATTTCCCTGTCAATTGAAGTTTCTTCATCGTCATTGCCTTTAAAGGCGTTTAAATTTACGCTATTGAATTGCCTGAAGGAACCGGTCACGGCAGTTAAGTTAGCGCTATTAAAAGAATCGCTTCTGGCAATATAAATGTAGCGAATGTTGGTTTTGAAAGCCAATTTTGAAATTTTATTTTCTATCGCTTCAACGATATTTTTTTCGCCGGGCGATAAATTAGCGGCAGTGGTTTTTGCGTCTTCTTTTTTTGGGTTCTCCCACGTCGGATAAATCGCAATACCAACAAAAAAATTTTTTATAAATTCTTCAACGCCGCCGTAAATATTGCCGAACCAGGTTTTTTTAACTTCGATTTTTTTGCCGGTTAGTTTATTAATCGCTTCCTGCCCTTTTTCTCTCCATCCTTTTTCCGCCGTCGGCGCTATAAGATACTGGATAAAAATATTTTCGCCCGCTTTTAGTTTGGAAAGTATTTCAAGAAACGAAGCCATCGGGTCAACCCGCCTTTCTTTTTCGCTTTCCTCAAAAGCAATATAAGTCCGGATTGGCAGATAATCGTCTTTGCCCAACATAAGTTCCACCCCTTTAATATCATGAGTTTTGGAAGGAACTTTATTGGCTAATGGGCCGGCGTAATCCAAAACCTCTGAAATTTCCGCGCTTGGATATTGGGCGTGAATCTGGGCTTCAACCAGGTTGCGGAATCGTTCCGGTGTTCTTATAAAAAAATAAACCGAGCCGTCAATGCCGGCGATTTCCAAACTGAGCCACGGCTGGGCCCTTCCAAACCAATATTTGCCGAAGAATTTAATTTTGGTAAGAATGGCGTAAAATCCGGAAAAAATCTGCTCCATGGCTTTGGGTGTTTTTTCAATATCCCGCGAGATTTTAACTTCCAAAAGCAGCCAGTTTATTTTTTTTATGGCTTTTTCTTTTAGATAATTTACCCAAAGCTCAATAAATAAAACAGCCAAAAACACCGGTAGCCACAGCCACCAGAGACCTAAAAAAATCTGAATGATTGCGTAAAAAATATCCATCCAACCTAAGTATAACAAATTTCCCAAACAAATTCCAATACGAGACGGTCGGTTTTATTACGATAAAATAAAGCGTTCGTTTTCGGCTTTTTTAAAAAACTTCTTGTTTTGAAGGTTAAGTAAAATGGTGTTTTCTTTCACCAGCCGTTTGGACTGGACGGTTTTGATAATCTCGTTTTTGGTTAATCCGCCTGGAGAGCTTTTCAAGACAGAGACCAAGACGTCGCGAACCGTTCCCGGTTCATAGCCCCAATCGGCGAGCGCGTACGTGCCGCGGCCGACCAAAACAAAACGAGGATCCTTGATAAGCTCATTATGGACAGTTTGGGGGTGGGCCTTTCTATCTGAAAAAACAAGCTTATTTATCAACTCCGCCACTTCATTGAAGTGAAGGGGCTTTTTTTCTTTTTTAAAAACAAGAAAGGCCTTATCCTTGACACCTTTTGGAGAAATTTCCGGAGAATGAACCGGCCCCCACTGGCCAAAAGGATTTTGAGCGAGTTTATAAGAAAGTTCCACGTATGAAAACAGGGCCTTATTATTATTCTCTTTACTAAGCGACGCCAAAGTCTTCAAAACTTCTTCTTTTGAAAATGGAGAATTTGCGCTTTCTATTTTTTGTCTCAGCGTTTCAACTAAATTTACCGCGTTATTATAGGCGGAATCGCTCAAGGCCCACGCGGCTTGGCAGGAAGGGGTTTCTTTAAAATAAACCGCCTTGTCTTTTCCTAAATTTAAAACAAAATTAATAACATTTTCTTTGTTTTTTTCATTTAAAGAAAACTCCCCGGCTAATTCTTTTAAAGCGTGATCCTCCCTTCTGACGCCGCCATATTCTTTAAAATAGTTTTCTATGACGGCAAAAGCGGCGCCCAGCGGCTCTAAAACGTTTTTATTGGAGAGTTGCTTTAATCCCAGCGCCTCTATTTGCCGCACCCTTTCTCTGGTTATTCCCAGGTTTTGGCCTATATTTTCCAAGGTCTGGTAGGCCTCGCTTTTTAAGCCGAAGCGCTTTTCAACAACCGAGCGCACCCTGGGATTAAGAATTTTCAACATTTCATCCAGAATATTTTTTAAATTCGGATTTTTCATATTACATTACAAAATTAAATAATAAAAGTTAATTATAATATATAACATCGCCAAACTTATGTCAAACCGGTTTCTTCTTGTTTAAAAAATTGAACCAACTGACCAAAATCGGCGAGGCAATAAATATTGAAGAATAGGTCCCCGAAAAAATACCGACAATCAGCGCCAAGATAAAATATTTCAGGCTTTCGCTGCCAAAAAAATACAAAGCCGCCAAAGTCAAAAGAACGGTAAGCGAAGTGTTGATTGAGCGCACCAGGGTCTCATTAACGCTTTGATTGACTAAATTTTCAAAATCCAAACTATAACGCTTTAAATTTTCCCTGATTCTGTCAAAAACCACGATAGTGTCGTGAACCGAAAATCCAAGCACCACTAAAAGGGCGACGATAAAATTAGTCCCGATTTCAACATTATAAAAATGACCGAGATATGAAAATAAGCCCAAAGGAATAATCAGGTCGTGAAAAAGAGCTATCAAAGTCGCTACGCCGTAGCGCCAAGAATTCAAGGGTTTGGAAACCTGCCTGAACGCCCATGCGATATAAAGCGAAATCCCCAAAAGCACCAGGGCGATGGCTCTCAAGGACTTTTGTTTAAGTTCCGCTCCGATTGTCGGACCAATGGAAGAAAATCTTCTTTCTTCCATTGGTGTTAAAAGCGCAACTATTTTTTGGTGAACCGCCTCATCGGTTTCTCTAAATCGCAGGGTCAGACCGTCGTCGCCGACCGGTGTTATCCTTAAATCATTGAGGTTAAGGCCTTTAAGCGATTCATAAGCCGAATTTACCGGCGGGCGTTTATCCGGAGAATAAACCAATTCAAGAATGGCGCCGCCCTTAAAATCAATTCCGGGCCTTAACTGCCAAAGTATCATCGCCCCGATGCTCAAAATTATAAAAACGCCGGAAATCGCGTAATAAAATTTTCTGTTGCCGATAATGTTCATATCAGTCGCGGCCACTTTTCTAAATAGTACAGCGGAAAAAGTTTTAGAAGCGACCTTGTAATAAAAATTGCCGAAAACATGCTAACAATGACGCCGATGCCCAAAGTCAGAGCAAACCCTTTAACAACGCTTGCAGTTAAATAATATAAAACCGCCGTGGTGATTAAAGTCGAGATATTGGAATCCCGGATGGACGGCCAGGCCCGACTGAAACCGTCATTAATAGCCAGGCCCAAATTTTTACCAAAACGGACTTCTTCTTTTATCCGCTCAAAAATTAAAATATTGGCGTCAACCGCCATGCCTATTGAAAGTATAAATCCCGCCACGCCGGCCAAAGTTAATGTAACGGGTATCAATTTAAATAAGGATAAAACCAGCGCGGTGTAAATTAAGAGAGCTATTACAGCGACAATCCCGGGAAATCTATAATAGATAATCATAAATAAGGACACCACCAAAAATCCGATGATCCCGGCGAAAATGCTTTTATCCAAAGAATCCTGTCCCAAACTTGCTCCGACCGAGTCCTGGGAAATCAGCTTAATCGGCACCGGTAGAGCGCCGGCATTAAGCCGCTCGGCTAATTTTTTAGCTTCGCTTGGCGTAAATTTTCCTGAAATCACCGCTGAACCGCCGCTAATCGGTTCGCGAACCACGGGCGCGGAAATGGGCAGACCGTCAAGATAAATTCCCAATTGTTTCCCGACATTTTTCGTCGTCAGTTCTTCAAATATTTTCGCTCCTTCGTCGTCAAATTGAACGCTGACTTCGGGCTGGTAGGTATTTTGATCAAAAGTTACTTTGGCGCTTTTTATGTAGCGGCCGCTTAAATTCGTCGGCTTAAAATAAGGGTCGGCCGCGAGAAATTCTTTATTGCCGGCTTTTTGTTCATTTAGAATTTTTTGGGTTTCGGTTTCTTCTATCGACTCTTTAAATTCTAAAAACGGCGTCTCCCCTATCAAGGAAATAGCAGAAGCAATGTCTTTAACGCCCGCCAATTCAACGATCAAGCGCCGCTCGTCGACCGCGTTTTCAACTTCAACAATCGGCTCGCTAACGCCAAACAAATTAACCCGTCTTTCAATAACATCGCGAAGGCCGGACATTGCCGAGCCAACGTCTTGCCCGGCAATGCCGGAGACATCGGCTATATATATTAAACGAGTCCCGCCGGCTAAATCGAGGCCGAGTTTAAACGGAACTTTGATAAATTGCGGAACCCTAAACGGAGAAAAAATGTTTATTTTTTGAGCGGCCTTGTCCCAGACGGCCGGATAAACAAAAAATGCCGCCGAAATCGCGACAACAAAAATAACAAGAACCATAAACCGCACCTTCCTTTTGGCGTCTAATTTAAATAAATTATCAGGCGAATATCCGGGAGCCATTAAACTAATTTAATTTTCATAATTAAGAATTCTAAAATAGATAATAAAATTTTTAATAAAATTTGTCAATAAAAAGGGTACCGAATTCAACCCTGAAGCGCAACACTAAAGACTTTTAAATTCTTTAGGATTTTTATAAGCCAATCTCCAACCCATTATATATGTGGCATCGTCTCTACCCTCTATAATCAATTCGTCACCATCTTCAATGTGGCTCTCGTTTAACTTGGGAGCGCCGGAAATAACGCCTTGGGGCGGGATATTAGCATTTTTAACAAACCAGTTGATTTTATCGCTATTTTTCTTTTTTATACCAACCCATAATTTGGCATAGCCAAATCTGATTTTACGATTAGTTTTGGTGTTTATGCGTTCCAAGTGCTCCGAATCACCAATGGCAATTTCAACTTGCACCAAGCTCTGGCCGGCTTCAAGCTTTATCCTTAGACACTTTTGTTCTAATATGGCTTCTGGCCCTGGATTTTTTCTTAGTTCGTATAAGGCAACGCCGCGTTGATTCAATGCTATCGCGCCTTGATAAATTCCTTCCGTATGAGAGCCGCCGCCATATGCTGGTGAAAGGTTATTATTTTCCAAATCAATAAAATGAGTACCTGATGAATAAATTCTTTGTTTATAACTTACGTTTTCTAACTCAGGAAAAAATACAATTTCCAGACCATGAATTTGTGAAACGCTGTAAGCTCGGTCATTGCCTACATTAGTAACCCTCACGGCATCGGATTGAATTTTCCCAACGGTTGCAATCCAATCATGTAATACCTCGTTTTCTGGGTCGTTTGCAGATCTTGGTTCGGCAAACTTTATAGGACTATGACCCTTCGGATCGACCCAACCCACCCATTTTTTGTCCGCCCAGTCATGCAATTCAACCAAACTGTAGGCACCGTGCGGATCGTGTCGATCGGGGCCTATATTCTCGGCATATTTATTATCTTTTCTGTGTTTCAAAATAACATCGCGCACCAAACGATTATGAAACTCTTTCGGTATTATAAAGCCAATGCGGCGCTCTGATCGTAGCTCTCTCCCTCCATATTCGTTCAATTCATAATTGATGGTCGTATAGGAAACAATTTCTGGGTTGTCCAATACAACATCAAAAGACGCCTCCTTTTCTAAAGATTCTCTGGTAATGATATTGACTGACCGTTTAAACAACTCTGAGTATTTTTCCGATTTAATTTCAGACATGGTCACCATGCATTATTTTTTGTTTCTTCAAAAGCTGTGAGCATTTTTTCTTTGGTGGCAAATTCTTTAGGAATTAAAATTTTATTTTTTATTTTATCGTTGTATATATCAATAGTCATTGGTATAAGTGTATAAGTACTCTTTGTCTGCCCATCATTTCGTTGAAACACAAAATGTTCAGAATTATTATCAATTATCTCTCCTACCCGCATTATCCGATCTTTGATGGTATCAAACCATTCTATAAAACCGTAGTCGCTAATTTTTATGTCTAAGGCAATCAAAACAGTATCGTCATCGGGCGAAGACATATAGTAAACTCGGTGATTAAAAATTGGTTTATTCATAACGTTTCATCTCGTCGGGATTTTCTTGAATAAATTTTGCCAATGTCATCAATTGTTCGGTCTTGCCGCCCGAAAGATCTATTGCGTCTTTAAGCGTTTTGATTAAAACTATCATTTCTTCAACCGGACGGCCATTTATTGTTTCAATGCCAGCTGCCCGTAAAATTTTTCTCGCATTAAACATTTTTTCTTCACTGCGAAACGTAATAGCTAAAATATCACTTAACGATATCCCGCAACGAAACATTTGTTCATTCTCAATACTAAATTTCCCGTTCTTTTGATCATCAAATAACTGTTCTGGCGATTGACGATAAATAAAAACTTCTGGGGTGGTTTTGCCATATTCATCGACAGGATAAGCATACCAATCCGTGCGATCAAGAATTCTAGGGTTAAATATTATAACACCCCTTTCATTGTTAATTGTTGCATCATGACTGTGCGTGGTTTTTAAACCATCCAATGTTACCGTCCTAACAAAAACATTGTCAGCGCCGCCGGTTTCTAAGTCTTGTAAAGACGATGAGCCATTGAATATTAGCCCTCTTCTATATCTTTCATGGGTAGATAACAAACCGCCAGCCTTTATTATCCAGGATAGAGTTTCCGTACTATTTAAAGAATGATAAGTGGCAAAAGGTGATAATTTTTCATACTTCTTGTATTTGTCTTTCTCGCAAAATGTAAAATATCCTGGAAAAACCTCTTGTCGGATTAATTTTGAATCCATGTCTTGTGGAACTTGATCCAAAGTAATTTTGTGATGCCAGGCATATCTGGCCTTTTTATATTCAATCTCGGCTTCCGGAGTGGGAACACTCAAACCGCCTGGAATTTGCAATATTTCCTCAAGTATGTTATTTATTATCAACCCGATTTGTTGTCCGCTAATGTCGGTATTTTCGTGTGGCACTTCAATATGAACCAATCCTGATAAACTTCTCCTGTGTCGTTCTGTAGAGACTCTGATTATAACACCGTCCTTTTCAATAGTAATAGCCTCTGCCATCTGAGCCCTATTATCATATTGATTTTCCCAATCCAATTTTGTGATCTCTTGTTCAGACCCACTAGCCACTGCTCTAATATAATAAATTGCGCCTTCTCTAATCTCCGCGGGGGCAGAAAGTTCCATTTTTTCTTTTAGCTCTTTTATAATTGTTTCCCAATGATTATCCGTCAATTTAAAGTTAATTTCATATCTACCCAAGTCGCTGGCATCAATTATATCAATTTCTTGATTCTCAACTTTATCGGCATCGGCAATAATGCCAACGCGCGGCCTCAACTCAAGTCCTTTGAGCCGATCGAGTTGTTCCTTAAGTTTCTCTATAGCAATCGGAATTCTTTCCATTGGTCTTTGATCAATTTTAAATTTATTGATTAAAAAACGTTTCCGCCCTACTAAAGCTTGCTTTAATATTTTTGCTTTTTCCTCGTCTAATCCCGACTGTTTGACTATCTCTTCTATATCTCCATCGCTAAGATCTTGTACCAGATGTTCGGCTTGGGATTTTAGTTCTTCTTCTGTAATTCCGGCAAAAACTTGACCGGCTGAAAAATCTGGATTTAGCATGTTTTTGAGTTCCGGAATATCATTTGGTAAAAAATCCTTGAGCCCGCCCTGGGCTCTAAAATTTAAAGAACCGCCGTTATCAACACGATACATATTGCCATTGGCATCTTTCATAATATTATCAAAGACCAATCCAACAACGTCCCAATTGGCCAAATAGGTGTCTGCCAGAAACCCAGAACGGATATCTGGGCTTTTGGCCTGTTCTTCCCGATAAGAAGATTGCCCCCCGCCAGGTATTTCTTTAGAAGCTATGGCAAACTTACCATCCATATCCAAAAGAGTGGATTCCACGGCTCTAATCCCCAGTTTTTTATAAATAGCATTGGCAATATATTCAATTCTGGCTTGGTCGGGATTCTTATAAAACTTGATATAAAACCTTTCACGAGTCTTATTATTTTCGTACCACCCACCCTCGTTAGTACCTAATTGTTGATCAATCTTATGATAGATATTTTCAGTTGTAGAATCCAAAGCTCCTTGCAGAGTTTGAATTTCTACTCTTGTTGAGGGGTCAATTCTATAAGAGTAAAGTTTTTTTAGTTTTTCCCTTAACTTGGTAACAAAATTTTTAATATATTCATTCACTTCCAAAATATCAAAATCGGGCTTTAGTTCTACTGGATTATTTATTATTGGAGATTTTTCCATTTAAAGTACCGTAAAGCTACCGTCTTGATTGTTGGCGCCGTGTCCACTTATAATTTTCTGTTTAATATTCTCGGCTTTTTTATCAATTTCGTTTAAATAACGCTCAAAATTAGATAGGAGCCGCTTTATTTCATCAGAATTTTTCTTAGTTAGTCTTTTAAGGTTTTTATTAGATAAATTGGTCATAGGACTTTTATAAATTAAGTTACATTATATAACTTTTTATGATCAATCGTCAATTAGTTCGTTAGTTGTAGTTTTAGTTTGACAGGATGTTAAATTAAAAACGGCCGTTGTTGGCCGATTAATTACCCCCCAAATCAATGCCTTCTTTCCTAAGCCATTCTTTGTCCTCAATAGTAATACCAATATCAAGACTGGAAAGAAAATCGCGGCATTCGGCGGCTACTTTATCGCTCATCCGAACTAAGAGTCGGGGCTCGCCCGTGCCTTTGGGAAAAGTTGAGAAAGTTAACTGGGGCCTTTCTATCACAATATGAGCAGTAATATTGCCGCGGCTTAAAATTTCAAGAAACCAATCTTTGGCAGCATAAACATCTTGAAGAGAACTTTGATTAAACGCTTTATAAATAATTTTACAAATTTCATCCTGTAATTTTGTAAGCGCTTGGCCGAGTTCTTTCTTTATCTCTTCTCGGAATTTATCACGATCTTCCGGAGTCATGCCGTCCCCCCATTAATAAAAGAGTCTTACTATTATAAAATAGTATAAAACAAATAATAAAAATGGGTCAAATAAAAAATCGTAATTTCTTTTTGGACCAGATGGGGCCGGCGTAAGACACGCCAACCCTTGGCGCTCGCTGAATTATGAATTGCGAATTATGAATTTTGCCAGAATCTTCAATCCAAAGACCTATTCTTCGCGACGCGATTTTATTATTAAAATTTTTGTCTATTTTCAACTGTTTAGTAATACGCGCCGGACCCGAAATTCCTTCAACGCCTCGTATCAATATGGCGGCTGGATAATTTTTTGGCCCAGTAACAATATTAAGCATCCAGTGTATTCCATAAGTAAAATAAACATACCAGCGTCCGGCCTTTCCAAACATTGGCGCGTTTCTTTTTGTTTTTCCCCGCGACGCGTGCGACGCCCTGTCTTTAAACCCGTCGTACGCCTCAACCTCCGTAATCATAAAACGTATTATCTTTCCTCTGATGTGCCTCATTAAATATTTCCCCAATAAATCTTTCGCAACAATCAAGGTTGGCCTCTCAAAAAATTTTCTTTTTAAAGTTTTCATAATTTAAAATACACTAAATATGTCATGTCTTCATTTGCCAGCGATCGCTGGCAAATGAAGATTATAATACCTCAAAATAGCTCTGTATTATATTTTTAATTTCTTTCAAAATTTCTTTTGGAATCGGGTTGCGGGCCGGGCTTTTGCCGGGATAGCGCCAGGCAGTGATAATTTTTATGTTTTTAGATTTTTGAGAAAGTTTATAAATAGTCCAAATTTCAGAATAACGTTTTCCGCCTGCCGGTTGCATAGACGCAATCATTCCCGGAACAATCGCTTCTTCCGTCCGCACCGGATGCCGGATCACTCTCTTAATTCTTTGCTGGGACAAGCCATAATGCCGCATTTTATATTGAGAATGCTTGGTCCAAATGTATTTTCCTGACCGATTGATATGCATATAAATAATAAAACCCTAAAAAGGATTTTAAAACAAGTTTAGGGTGTTATTGTTACTCCTTGCGGGACAATATAACAATGAGAAATCCTTGAGGGATTAAGATACAAATCAACCACTCTACCAATATCATTAATTGATACATTTTCAACAGTTTTTAAGAGTTCTTCTTTACTCAAAGGTCTTTTAAAAATCCGTATAGCGTTAGCAGCGTCCATAAAAATACTTGATAGGCCATCGTGTTTAATTAGTAATCTGCCTTTTAAAAATTCTTTAGCTTCAGATAAAAGGTCGTTATTGTATCGATTTTCTTCAATAACGCGAAAAATTGCTTCAAGCGCCTTTTTATAGAGTTTTTCATCCGTTGCCGTGTAAATAACAAAAGATCCCAAATCGCTCTCAGAAATATTAGAGGCCGAAATAGTATAACATAGGCCAAGTTTATTACGAACTTCAATAAATAACGGTGCAGACATTCCAGTGCTTATCATGGTCTCAAAAACATCGAGAATGTTAAAATGTCGAGACTCTCCAGGGCAAGTGGTTACAGCTAAAGTAAGATGCAATTGGTGAATATCGCGATTTTCAATAACAAAAGGTTTGTTGCCGGTTGTAAATAGCGCGGGATGGCGCATATTTATATCGTCAGAAGCTTTGATATCAGAAAAATAACGATTTAATAATAATAAAAGCGTATCTTCATTAGAGATTTTACCAACAACAATAATATTAAGATTATTCGGTTTATAAAAACGATTATGAAATCCTACAAAATCAGTTTTAGTAAATTTTGAAACCGATTCCTCGGTTCCTAATACTTCTTTGCCTAATGGATGCTGGCCATAAAGCGATTTCATGCAAAGATGAACTATTCGTGTTTCGGGGTCATCGAATTTACCTCGTATTTCTTGAACAATGTTTTGCATTTCCGTTTCAATTTTTTCTTCCGGAAGTAGCGGTTGAATTATTTGTCTGGATACAAGATGTATGGCTCTTTCAATATGTTCTGCTGGAACGCAACAAAAGAAAAAAGTTTGTTCCTTATTTGTGTACGCATTAAGATATCCGCCCACTCTTTTGATGTACGCGCCGATAGCTTCTGTATCAGAAAATTTTCCGGCT
>LCEQ01000002.1 GCA_000994805.1 Candidatus Azambacteria bacterium GW2011_GWA2_42_9
AAAATTTTTCAGAAGCGACGTTCCTCCAGCCAAAATTATTCCTTTATCCATAATATCCGCCGAGAGTTCAGGCGGAGTCTGGGCTAGCACCAATTTTACCGCCTGGATTATTTCCTTTAGTTTTTCAGAAATCGCTTCAACAATTTCATTGGTTCCGATCGTTATATTGCGAGGCAGGCCGGTTATTATGTCTCTTCCCCTTACTCCGACATAAAGCTCTTCTTTAACGGGCAAGGCGGAGCCAATTTCTATTTTTATTCTTTCCGCGGTTCTTTCCCCGATCGCTAAATTATGCCTTCTTTTAAGATAATCGATAATAGATTGATCAAGTTTATTGCCGCCGACCCTTCTTGAGTGAGACGTTACAATGCCCCCCAAAGATATGACCGCCACTTCGGTGGTGCCGCCGCCGACTGACATAATTAAATTGCCGGATGCGGAATTAATCGGAATGTTTGCACCTATGGCGGCTAAAACTGGTTCTTTAACGATATAAGCCGCCCGCGCTCCGGCGTTAATGGTCGCGTCAATGACTGCCCTCCTTTCGGTGGAGCTTGAGCCAGACGGAACGGTCACCAAAACCTCAGGCCTGATTAATTGGAATCTTCCCAAACTTTTTTGGATAAAGTATTTAAGCATGGCCTCGGTGATTCTATAATCGGCAATCACCCCGTCGCGCATCGGCTTTTTGGCGATGATATTTTCCGGAGTCCGTCCAACCATTGTTTGGGCTTCAACTCCGACAGCCAGTACGGTTTTAGCATCGCTTGAGAGCGCCACTACGGTGGGTTCATTTAAGACAATCCCCTTTTGGGGAATAAAAACCAAAGTATTCACCGTCCCGAGATCTATGCCGATTTTTTTAGTAAAAATTCCCATGGGTATTAATTAGGATATTAGAATAATTAGGTCAATTAGTAATTCTTTTAATGTCCGCTCCCAGCGCTCTCAATCTTTCATCTATCTTTTCATAACCCCGGTCTATTTGATAAATGTTTTCAACCGTGCTTTGTCCTTTGGCAATTAAAGCGGCGATGATTAAAGCCATGCCGGCTCGGATATCGGGACTGTATATTTTTTTAGCAATCAGCCGCGAAGGGCCGTTGACGATAACCCGGTGAGGATCGGCCATAATAATATCGGCGCCCATTTGATTTAAAACATCGGTATAAAACAGCCTTCCGTCATAAATTGTTTCGTGAACCAGAGAAGCGCCGTCCGCTTGAGTCAGTAAAACCGTCAAAGGCGCTTGAAGATCGGTGGCCAATCCCGGATATTCGCGGGTTTTTACATCTATAGCTTTGAGTTTCTTGGCAGGTTTTACTATAACATAATCTCTTCCAATTTCAAGGTTAACACCGGCTTTTTGAAGAAGTGATAAAACAATTTCCAGATGATCCGGCCGGCAATTTTTAACTTTTAAATTGCTCTTTGTTGCTGCGGCTAAAATAATAAATGTGCCGGCTTCAATTCTATCCGGCATGCCCCGCCATTCTCCGCTGCCAAGATTTTTAACTCCTCCAATCTCAATGGTCGGCGTTCCCGCTCCCGATATTTTTGATCCGATAGAATTTAAAAATTTTGCCAATTCTTCTATTTCGGGCTCGCAGGCGGCATTTTTTAGTATCGTTTTGCCATCGGCCAAAACCGCGGCCATCATCAAGGTTTCAGTGCCGGTAACGCTCACGTTTGGAAAAACAAATTTATTGCCGCGCAATTTATCTCCGGTAATTGTGAAAATTTGGCCTTTTTGTTTTACTTTAGCGCCAAGAGCCTTGAAACCGTCAATAAAAAAATTAATCGGCCTTTTCCCAAGGGTACAGCCGCCCGGATGAGGAAAAGAAACGTGCCCGAATTTCGTTAAAATCGGACCGGATAAAACAATCGAGGCTCGAAAACAATCGGCGATTTTGTAATTTAAATCAGTTTTTTTAATTTTTGAAGAATCTACCGCATTATTTGAAAACTTCGCGCCCAAGTCGATTAAAAGTTCTTTCATTCTGCCGATATCTTCTATTTCCGGCAGTTTTGGCAGTTTTACGGGTCCCCTGGCTAAAACAGAAGCGGCTAAAATTTTTAAAGCCGCATTTTTCGCGTTGCCGATAGTGATCTCGCCATTAAGTTTTCTTCCTCCGTTTATGATAAAATATTCGGACATGCCGCTATATTACAATAAATTATCCATATCAGCAAATTGCTTTACTGCAAAAAATATGTTATTAAATACTCTATTATGACAATAAGATTTAGACGTTTTATTTTTTGGGTATTTGCCGCTTTTTTTATTATTGCGAGTATTATTATTTCTTTTTTAGCCCAAGGCTACGGGTTTGATTTTAATTTCTTTAGAATTGTCAAAACCGGCGGTATTTTTATAAAGACCTCGCAGTCCGGCGCTAAAATTTACATCAATGATAAATTTATTAAAGAAACGGAGGGTCTTTTAAACTACAGCCGTTTAGTAAGCGGATTAGTTCCCGGACGCTATAATGTTTTCGTTTATAAAGAAGGTTATTATCCTTGGAATAAAACCATTGAAGTAAAAAGCGGCTTAGTCGCCGAGATTGATTATCTTCTTCTCTTTCCTCTGAAATTTCAAAAAGTTAAAGTCGCGGACGAACTGATATCAAATGTTAAATTTTCCGCACAAGACGGACCAGCCTCGGGCTGGAAAGTTGCCACTTCATCCGCTGAAATTATTTCGCCCGATAAAAACAAAAAACTTTATATTTCCAATAATAAAATTTTGATTGAGTACTTAAAAGATGAAAAAGAAGAGCCGGTTAAAAAAATCGGAGAAACCGAACTGATAAGCGAATATGAACCGCCGATTAAATTTTTGGATTGGCTCGGTGATTCCGAACATATTGTCTGGTTTTCAAATAATGAACTTTCTATCGCCGAAAGAGATAATTATGGCGGCAAACGTAACATTATCAAGTTTTATTTGAATATTGCTTCGCCAGTATATTTTGACCGCGAAAATTCCGATTTTTACTTTTTTGAAAACGCCGGCAAAAAAGAAATTCTTTATAAAATCAACCTTGAAATTTAACCTCACACTGATAAATTTTGTATAAAAAAGAAAAACGCGTGGGAGAGATCGCTTTCGCGATTTCCCACGCGCCTTACTACTCGTCGCGTTGTGCGACGTTACTACTTCTCGGCTGGTGGTTTGGCAGTCGGAGCCGGAATTTGCATGAGGAACCCTGGGCCACCGCTGCCGGTCACAAACTGTGGAACCTGCGAGCCGCCCTCTTGCCACGCGGCGATCCGCTGCTGCTCGATGAGAGCAGGCGTTAGCGAAGCCGCGACTCTGGCGTTGTACTCGGCCTGGGCCTGACCCTTGAGGCGGAGCGCGTCGGCTGCTGCCTGGGCCTCGGCTCTAACAGCATCCGCGTCGCCTTTGGCGGTTTCGCGTGTAGCGTTGGCCTTACCCAAAGCGCTAGCCGCGTCTTTCTCGGCTTCCCGCTGAGACTGCATAACCTCATAAACTTTTTTCTGTGCACGCTGTTCCTCCACCTGCTTGGCCTCAACGGCATCCATATATCCCTTATCGAAGCTGACGTCGGCCAGCGAGACTTCACGCAGCTCGATGCCATACTTGGCAAGCCAGGCGGCCAGGTCAACCTGGACTTCGCTCTTGAGCTTTGCACGCTGGTGCAAAATGTCGGATGCCTGGTAGGTAGCAGTGTGAGCCTTTAAGACCTCGAGTTCGGCTAGGCTGATAATGACAGACTCGAAATCGATACCAACGGTCCTGAAGATCTCAGGCGCCGTCTTGGCCTGAAGCCGATAGTTGATGCCCATGACCACGTGAACTGCTTGCAGATCCTTCGAGCCGGCGTCGAACTTACCCTGCTTCTTCTGGATCTGCACGCTCATCTGGTTGATGACCTTCCACGGCGCTACGAGGTTGAAACCCTCGTAAAGCGGCTTTGGCTCCACCTTCGAGAACTGGGTGACAACACCGACATGACCGGTGGAGATGATCACGAAGGTGCTGAATGTGATGATCAGCGCTGGCAGGACGAGGCCGGCTGCGAGCGCGCCCTTGGACGCGTATCGCAGCCAATTGGCAGTCGTTGCATCGCGCGGACTGGTTGTCATGCCGAGCGCCATCTTGGCGAAAACCCGATATGCGGCCATTCCTACCGCCAACAGAATTGCTGCAAAGATTAACTTACCCATTTTCCAATCCTCCCCGTTGATTGTTATAGGAACTTTCGGAAAAGATAGCGCTATGCTACCTTCCCCGAAATTGCATATAGTTTAGCACCATTTTAATCAGAAGTCAAGTATTTTGGATCGAAACGCTATTTTAGCGTTTACTCCACTGAGGAGCCCTTCTTGCGCCTTTAAGACCGGGTTTTTTTCGTTCTTTCATTCTCGGGTCGCGGGTCAGAAAACCCAAGGTCTTAAGCGTTGTTTTTGATTCCGGATTTGACAAAACCAGAGCGCGGCTTAGTCCATGCCTTATGGCGTATGCCTGGGCCAGAAGGCCTCCGCCGGAGACTTTAATGGAAATCTTCCAGCCCGAAGCTAGTCCGCATTTTTCGAATGGCATCAGCAAAACATCCTGCTGTTCTTTCACCCTGAAATAGTCGGAAAAAACTTTGCCGTTTATGGTAATTTCCTGTTTTTTTGCGCCGGGCCAGATTCTCACTCTGGCTATTGCCGTCTTTCTTCTTCCGACCGCCTCAAAAAATTTATCCGATTTAGTTTTAACAGTTTTTGCCGCCATGTTTATTTTTCTATAATTAATCTTTTCATTAATTTTGCGCGTAGCCGATTTTTATGAAGCATTCTTAGAACCGCTAATTTTAAAGCCCCGCTTGGATCTTTTTTAATTAATTCTTTATATTTTATTTCTTTTAACCCTCCTGGATAACCCGTATAATGACGATAAATTTTTTGTGATGATTTTTTTCCGGTTAATGTGATTTTATCCAAATTAAACACCCTGACTGTTATTAGCGGATCAAGATACGGCGTGTAATTGACTTCCCTTTTTCCTCTTAGGAGAACGGCGATTTCCGTTGCCAATCGGCCCAGTGATTTGTAAGCAGCATCAATTTTATAAATCTTGAATTTATTTAAAGTCATATTATTTTACAAATTCAATTAATACCGTTTTAGCGCCATCGTTTTTTCTTGAACCGATTTTTATTATTCTTGTATAGCCGCCGGCTCTTTCTTTATATTGAGGCGCAATATCCTTAAAAAGTTTGGCAACCGTCTTGCCGTTGAGATTTTTTGCCAGAAGACGACGATTATTTAAATTATCGGTCTTGGCGCGGGTAACAACCCGCTCGATAAGCGATCTTATTTCTTTAGCGCGCATTTCTGTGGTCTTTATTTTTTCTTTAAAAATCAAACTGTTCGTCAGATTCCAAAGAAAAGATTTTCTGTAATCTGCCAGCCGTCCGAATTTTCGGTTTTTTCTCAGATGTCTCATTCCTGTTGTTTAAGAGTCAGACCCAATTTACCCAGCGCTTTTTTAATTTCTTTAAGCGCTTTATTTCCCAATCCTTCGATTCCCATTAATTCCTTTTCGCTCATTTTTACAAGACCGCCGACGGTTTTTAGATGGTTGTTTAACAGGACATTCTGAGTGCGATTAGATAATTTCAGATCTTCAATCCTGGTTTTTGTTACATCAATTTCCTCTTTTTCAATCTCTGATTCTTTTGGTTCTTTAGCCAGAATTTCTTTTTCTTTCTCGGCCTTGACCATGGGAGAAATAATAATTTTATAGTGATCGATTAAAATATTGGCGGCGGCGGTTAAGGCCTCTATCGGCATTATTGTCCCGTCTGTTTCAATATCAAGTTTTAAGCGGTTAAAGTTTGTCTTGTCGCCAACGCGCATATCTTCGACTTCATAATTAATCATTTTTATGGGGGTGAATATTGCATCTACCGCAATGGTTCCCACTTCCTGTTTGTCGGTTTTCCGGGACTCTATCGAAGAATAGCCGAGCCCTTTTTCAACTTTTATTTCCATCTCAAAAACGGCATTTTTCGAAGTCAGAGTGGCAATATGCGCCTCCGGATTGGCAATTTCCACTTGAGAAATCAGCTTGATATCGGAGGCCTTAACTTCCTTTTCACCCTTAGCCTTAAGATTGATGGTTTGGGATTCGTCGGAATAAATCTTAAATCTTATTTGTTTTAAATTTAAAATTATTTCAACAATATCCTCAACAATTCCGGGTATGGTTGAAAATTCATGATTGACACCTTTAATTTTTACCGACGTGATGGCGGCGCCCGGCAATGAAGAAAGCATCACCCTTCTTAAGGCATTGCCGATGGTGAGGCCATAGCCGGGATAAAGATCCTCAATTTCAAAAACAGCCCTGTTTTTAGAGATTTGCTTTGCTATTTTCGGCGCTTTAGGTAAATAAATATTTGTTTCCATAATCTTTAATGATTTATTAATTATTATTTTTTATTGCGGATTCCCGTTTTTATTACCTAGAATAATATTCCACAATGGTGTTCATATTCAGATTTTTTGGCAAATCTTCTTCTTTCGGTTCGGATTTGATTTTTATCTCAAAATTATTTTTATTCAATTCCAGCCAGGAAGGGGCATCGCGCTTTTTTAATTTCAGCTCAAGCCCAAAAAATATTGCCTTGGGTCTGCTTTTGGGGTTTATTGAGATGACATCCTCGATGTTTAATTGACAGGAAGGAATCGTTATTTTTTTTCCATTAACCAAAAAATGTCCATGGCTGGCTAACTGTCTGGCGATTGTCCGGGAGGCCGCTAAACCGCCGCGAAAAACAGTATTATCCAGACGTTTTTCAATAATGACGAGTAAATTAATCCCAATCATGCCTTTTTGTTGTTTGGCCTCATTAAAATATTTTTTTAGCTGTTTCTCGGTCAAGCCGTATGTATATTTAACTTTTTGTTTTTCTAAAAGTTGGGATCCAAATTCAGAAAGCGCCCGGCGGCGCGCTTTGCCATGCTGTCCGGGCCGGTAGGGTTTTTTCATGAAAGCCGATTTGGGAGAAAAAGACCTTTCGGCTTTCAAGCCCAGGTTTTCACCAATTTTTCTTGATAATTTTTCTTTCGGTCCAGTGTATCTAGACATAAATTTCGATATATCGCGTTTTAGACTCTTCTAACTTTCTTTGGCCTCGGGCCGTTATGCGGAATAGGCGTTATATCTTTTATTGATATAATATTTAAACCTTGTCCGGCAAGAGACCGCACTGCCGATTCCCGCCCAGAACCTATGCCTTTTATAAATACTTCGATTTCGGAAAAACCGGTTTTTTTGACTTTTTCAAAAACCGCTTCGGCAACTTTTGAAGAAGCATAAGGGGTTGCTTTTTTGGGCCCTTTAAACCCCAGCGACCCGGCTGACGATCTGGCCAAAACCCCGCCTTTTTCATCGGTAATAGTGATTATCGTGTTATTGTAACTTGCTTGAACAAAAACTTTGCCGCGGTTAACCAAACGTCCGGTTTTTCCGCCAGAGGCGCCTGCCCGTCCGTCAGGCGGGGATCCGCCTTGGGCGGAAACAACCGTTTCTTTAAGAAGCTCTTCTTCGGTTTGTTTTTTTATTTTTTTCTTTCCCATATATGTTTTACGTTTTTTCCGATGATTTCTTTCGGCCGGAACCAACCGTTTTTCTCACATTGCCCCTTCTGGTTCTGGAATTGGTTTTGGTCCTTTGGCCCCTGGCCGGCAGCCCCCGAATATGTCTTAAACCACGATAGGCGCTCACTTCTTTTAATCTTTTAATATTACCCTGGATCAATCTTTTTAAATCGCCTTCGACTTTATAATTTTTTTCTATAAAATCGCGAAGACGGACAATCTCCTCGGCCGTCAATTGACCGGCTTTTTTATTCCGGTCAATTTTTAAATGATGAATAATTTTATCCGCCAAGGGGCGGCCGATGCCGTAAATATACGACAAAGCTACTGGTAATTTTTTGTTTTCCGGAATATTAACATTAGAAATTCTTAACATAAAATTTTTATCCCTGACGTTGTTTATGCTTTTTATTTAAACAGACAACAAAAAGCCGTCCTTTTCGGCGCACTATTTTGCATTTAGCGCAAATTTTTTTAACACTGGCCCTAACCTTCATGTGTCTTAATACTTTAGTTGAAGCTCGCTTACAACCTTCTAACAATCCGGCCTCTTTTTTCGTCGGGCGACAGCTCTATTTCAACCTTATCACCCACTAAAACTCTTATAAAATTCAACCGCATTTTCCCCGACAAATGGGCTAAAATTTCTCGACCGTCTTCTAATTTTACCCTGAAGTGCGTATTAGGCAGCGCTTCAACAATAAAACCAATAAATAGAAGTTTCTTATTGTTTATCACAATGATTATTTATTGTCAAGAATAATCTCGATTTTGTTTAAGTTGCCCGGGGCGTGTTTTACCCAAAACGGCCATAAAGATATAGTGGCACTGCTTATAAAAGACTTTTCCGAAATAAGAGATCTTATTTCATTTTCATCGCGGCCGGACAGCTCTTTTTTTAAAGCGTTTAAATCAACCGATAATGGGTTTTCTTTGTCAATATCAAGAGTAAAAAACAATTCGCCTTTTTTAAAATCAACTTTTGAGGCCTTGGGATATTGGATTATATCATTAAAATTTAAATTATCCAGACCTTGATATTTGGAAGATATAAAATTTTCGACCAAAAATTTTAAATCCTTTTCTCTGAAAAGCATCGTCTGCCAAGTAATTTTCATGATTATTTTGGGCGGTAAAAATTGGAGCTCGTCTATTCTAACATTAGAAGCCCCGTCAATTATTTTTAAGTCCGAAGAATCCTTTAGGGTGCTCAGTGTTTCGTTTTTTAATTCTTCTGCAAGTTCATTTTGCAGCTCTTTTTTAGCTTTTTCCAGCTCATCTTTTGAAAACTCTTCCGTGTTAATTTTTTTACCGATCATCGGCTCAACGCTTTTAGCGTAAAAGCCGGCGTATTTCGGCGACTCTTTAAAGCCGGGAATGGTAAAATATGAAGGCCCGATATTATATTCTTCGCCGAATGCGTCGGCCATCACCTCGGCTTTTATAGAACTGGGGGTTAATTTGCCCGCAACCATTTTCGCCCCGGGAACTATTATGGCATTTTGAATCCTGAATATTTTACCTTCTTTCGTTTCAAATCTCGTTTGAGCGACCAATTTTTGAGGAGCCGAACTATAAGCGTTGTAAATAAAAATGGTGCCGCCCGATTTTAAAAGCGTCTCCTTTTTGACGTCTTGGGTGTTAATTATTTTTGAACCGGATTTACTAAGCGAAAAATATTGGCCGGGAATAATATTGCCGGATAAATTCGGCGTGCCGATATTTTTGCTCACGGCCACCGGCAAAACCGCTTTAATGGGCATTTTTTTTAAGGAAATTTGGATATTAGCTTTCGGCAGGGCAAGATAAAGGGCCGAAAATAACAACGCAATCCCTAAAAAAATAAATATAAACACTAAAAATTTAAAAGAAATAACGGTTTTTTTCGTGAAAAAATAATTTTTAACATTTTTTTTATTAGAATCAGAATAAAAATTTTCAAGATTCTTTTCCAAATCACTATTATTGTCCGGAACCTCCGGAGGATTATATGTTTCATAAATAATCGTCTTTGAGGGCGGCACTATATCCATCATTTGTTTCATTTTTACATCGCTTTTAGAAACAGCGGAAACCGGATTTCCAATTGGAAATCCGGTTTCCGCATTGTTTATTCCCAATATTTCGGCAGAAGATTTTATCATTTGGTTTTCGGTATCTATAAATAATATTTTGCCAACACTTTCCGATTCTTGTTTTAAGATTTTTAAAGAATCCGGATTAATGGCAATTATTGAATTTTTTGGCAAAACTAAAACAATGTTTTTTTGTTTTGTTCTTAATAAACGGTCGATTAGAACCGCGGCATCGTCTTTAATTCTGGCGCGAATTATTTCAAAATTTTCCGGCATTGTTATAATTTTAAAACGAAAAGTGAAAAATGTAAAATAACAACGCTTATTTATTCGATTATCGCTCGAATACGGCGAACGCCGGCCGAGGAACTTTCTTCTTTAATAATTTTGAAATAGCCGATTTCGCCGGTTGAATCCACATGGGGGCCGCCGCAAAGCTCTTTTGAATAAGCCTTTGAAGGGTCGGGGTCGCCGATTGAATAAACATTGACTTCATCCGGATATTTTTCTTTGAAAAAAGCGCGGGCGCCCAGCCGGATGGCGTCTTCTTTATTCATCTTTTTGTTGAAAACTGGCAAATCCAGTTTTATTTTTTTGTTGACAACCTCTTCGATTTTATTAATTTCTTCCGAAAAAAGCTTCCGCGGAAACGTAAAATCAAACCTAGTTCTTTCAGCGTTGATATCCGAACCCATTTGCCGTACCTCCGCTTCTTGTCCCAAAATATCATGAAGCGCTTGATGCAACAGATGCGTCGCTGTGTGCAATCTGGTAATTTTTCCAGCATCTGAATTTGTGATTTGTGATTTGTGATTTGTGATTTCCGCGATGCCGTGTCCTCCGAATTTTTTTTCCGCTCCGGCACGGGAAATTTCCTGGTGTTCCTTAAAAGCGATTTCCCAGCCCGTTTCATCAATCGCAAATCTCTTTTCCGTTGCGATTTCTCTCGTTAATTCCATCGGAAAACCATAACTCTCATAAAGATAAAAAGCCTCTTTCCCTGAAATGATTTTATCTGCTTTAGCGACAAGTATTTTTCCAAGTTCTTTTAATCCGTTTTCAAGAGTTTTCGAAAATTTTTCCTCCTCTTTTTCAATAACCGTCAAAATATCTTCACGTTTTACCGAAAGTTCCGGGTAAAATTCTTTATACATTTCAATGACTTTTTGAGACAATGGAATCAGAAAATTTTTATCTAATTTTAAAACTTTTCCATAGCGAATGGCGCGACGCAAAATCCGGCGCAAAATATATCCCCTTTCCACATTTGACGGCAAAACGCCGTCGGCAATAAGAAACGTGGCTCCTCTAATATGATCGGCAATGATTCTCACCGCCTTAGTCTCATTTAAAATTTCTTTATGGGGAATTATTTGAACAAGAGGCAAAAACAAATCGGTCTCAAAAACAGTAGGGGCCGATTGCGACACCATGGCCAATCGTTCAAACCCCATTCCGGTGTCAATGCCGTTTTGTTTCAGCGGTTCTAAAGTTTTATCGGCGTGGCAGTAGTACTCATTAAAAACCAAATTCCATATTTCAAGGCCGTCAACATAAATTTCCGAAGTCGGGCCGCAGGGGCCCTCGCTTCCGGTCGGCCCCCAAAAATTATCTTTTCGTCCGGCTTTTTTTATTTTGTCATCAGCAAGCCCTAAGGATTTCCAAATTTTTTTCGATTCTTTATCTTCAGGCACTGCTTGCCCTGAGCTTGTCGAAGGGTCGCCGGCAAAAACGGAAACATGGCAGCGTTCGGGCGAAATTTTAAGTTCTTCCGTTATGAATTCCCAGCCCCATTTTATGGCGTCTTCTTTAAAATAATCGCCAAAACTGAAATTGCCGAGCATTTCAAAAAATGTCAGGTGCGACTCGTCTCCGACTTCGTCAATATCTGGCGTGCGGAATGATTTTTGGATGGAAGTTGTGCGTTTTGTTCCAAAATCCTTAATTGGATCTTTATTGCCCATGTAATACGGCTTGAATTGCTGCATCCCCGCAGTCGTTAAAAGCACCGATGGATCGTCTTTGGGCACAAGCGAAGATGAGGACACGATTTTATGCCCCCTTTTCTCAAAAAATTTTAAGAATTTTTGCCGGATTTCTCTCGATGTCATATTAAAATATAATATCAGAGCAAACGCTTTTTGGAAATTAAAGAGAGATTATTTTCCAGAAGCCCTTTTGATTTTTGATTAACTCCAATTCCGCCGCTGCTTGTCCCGTTTCATCAAGCACTTCAAAACGGTAACGGCCGTCATCCAGCCCCTTTCCGGATTTAATGCTTTTTAAATCCTTTAACAAGTCCCCGAGAAGATGGATTTCGTAGAGTTTCGTTAAATCCTCCGATTCTGTTTCCCTGTTTTCCGGAATAAAATATTTAACCGCTAAAATCAGATCGTTTTTTTCCAAGGCCGCAATAAAGAGTTTCAGTGTTTCCTTGGGCGTTGCGCCGCCAAAATTAAAAAATTCATCGGCTTCAACGATAAAATCCGAGTTTTCAACTTTTATTTCGGCCCCCTGTTTGCCTAAAAACCAAAGGCCGAGCCAGCCAATGCTTGAAATAAACAAGAGAACCGCCAAGCTTCTAAAAACACTTTTTTTCATTTGATATTATTATATCACCTTTTTGGCAGCCATGAAGCTATTAGAATAAGGGCTAAAATAAAAACGGCGCCTCCCAAAAAATCTCTTACCAGCACTTTTTTAAAATTTGTTTTGCCGTTTTCTTCGAATAATGACGGTTTTCGCTTAAAATATTCTCTCAAAATATCAAATACCATTGAAAATATTACTGTAAAAAATCCGCTTAAAATAAAAAACGAAAAAGGCAAAAAAGATATCGCCCATATCAATTCGCCAAAACCCAGGGTCGCCCCTAGAGATATAAAAAACGCCTGTTTTTTATTTTTTAATCCGAATAGTTCTCCTCTTCGCCGGCTTATTAAAAATCCCCTCCAAAATACTAAAAAAACAATAAATATTAAAAGTAAAAATCCGAGAAAAAAACTGATTATCTGGCTTAAAATTAAAAGCCAGATAATACTGGAAATAAAAAATATTATAATTGGCAAAAATATTATCAAGGTCTTTCGGCTAATATAATATTCAAAGTGATTATTTGGCCGTTTCTCCAAATTTTCACGGGCACCGTATCCCCAACGGAATAAAGTATGATCATAGACGCCAACTGATGATCTTTATCTATCCGTTTTGAACCGAATTCTAAAATAACGTCGCCCTCTTTTATGCCGGATTTATCGGCCGGAGATCCTAATACGACGGCTTCTTCTCCTTTGTCGCCTCTGACAACCAAAGCTCCGTAGTCAAACGGCAGTTTTTTTTCTTCCTGCAGAGTAGATGTTATCATCGCGTATCTCACACCAAGGTAGGGCGTGATAATTTTCCCTTTAGTAATCGTGTCGTTAATATCCCGTTTGGCTTGATTAATCGGAATAGCGAAACCAATGCTTTGCGCTCCTTGAGCTATCGCTGTATTAATCCCCACAACTTCTCCGCGCAAATTCAAAAGAGGTCCGCCGGAATTTCCGGGATTGATGGAGGCGTCGGTTTGAATGACGTTTTGCAAGGTCTCTGAAGTTCCGCCACCCGAGGCAATCACGGTGCGGCCGACGCCGGAAATCACGCCAACGTTTATGGTGTTTCTGAATTCGCCCAAGGCGTTTCCGATGGCGATGGCCGTCTGGCCAACTTCTATATTATCGGAATCGGCAAGAATAAGTGTCGGCAAATCGGCGGCATCAATTTTTAAAACCGCCAAATCCTGAACCGGATCTCTGGCTAAGACCTTGGCAGAATACTTTTTGCTGTCATTTGTAAAAACCGTGTATTCGGCTTGCGTATCGCTCACCACGTGTTTATTGGTTAAAACCAATCCGCTTGCCGATATTATAAAACCTGAACCACCGCCGACTTCCTGTTTTTGGGTTCCCTTTTGGCGAAACTGGGGAATTTGGAATTCTTCGCCGAAAAATTGCTTAAAAAAAGGATCATCTCCAAAAGGATTGGTGTAATACCGCTCAATAACGGGAACATTTTTTGTTACCGTGATGCTTACAACGGCCGGAGAGGCCCTTTTCACCACTTTAATTATTCTTGATTCATACTCCTCAGGAGGAATATAGTCCTTGTCCGTGACTATCGGTGTTTCATCTGGTTTTTCAAAAAATTGATTTAAAAACGGAATTTTTTCAAAAAAATTAAAAACCGACGCCTGCACCGGCGGGCCGATAAAACTTGAGTTTAGAATTACCGCCGTAAAAAAACTGGCGATTAAAGCTGTTAGAATAATTTCTTTTATAGAATAATTTTTCACGATAATTTTTTTAATTTTTGATTAATAAGAATTGCCGTTTTTCTTATCTCTTTTTCGGTTGTATCTTTTCCAAGCGTTATTCTTACACTTTCTTTGGCTTGTTTCTCTGTTAACCCAATAGCCGTTAAAACATGAGAAGGGGTTGTTGCCCCCGAAGAACAGGCGGAGCCCACAGAAACGGCCGCTCCGGCTTGATCTAAGGCAATAATCAACGTTTCATTGCTCACGCCGGGAAATCTTATATTAAGGTTATTGGGCAATCGGGTTAAAAGAGAGCCGTTAGTCTTGGCATCCTTATTATATTTAATTATAGAATTCAGCAACTTGTTTCGCAAATCCAATATTTTTTTGAAGCGTTTTTCCCGATTTTTTAAGGCAAGTTCAACTGCTTTAGCAAAGCCCGCTATGCTCGCGATATTTTCCGTGCCAGAGCGCAATCCGAATTCCTGACCGCCACCGGTAATAATCGGGATAAGGGGCGTTCCTCTTCGAACATAAAGCGCGCCTATGCCCTTTGGCCCGTAAATTTTGTGCCCCGAAAAAGTCATCAAGTCGGCTTTTAGCCAATTGGGACGACATTCTAGAAACTGTAATGCTTGAACGGCATCAGTATGAAAATAAATCCTATTTAATCCTTGTTCTTTTCTTTTTACATTTATTTTTTCAATCAGCCGTCCTATTTCTTTTACCGGCTGGATTGTCCCTATTTCATTATTGGCATATATAACACTTATAAAAAGCGTGTTGTTTTTAATATTATTTTCTAAATCTGAAACACTAATAAAACCGTCTTTATTAACTTTAAGATGGGTAATTTTGTGGCCCAATTTTTCAAGTTCTCTAAGTGACTCTTGCACCGATTCGTGTTCGATGTTTGTAGAAATTATATGAAATTTATTTCTACCACTAACTGACGATCGTTTGAAAGTCGTATAATTATAATTTTGGACAAGGCCTTTAATTGCTAAATTATTCGCTTCGGTTGCTGAGCCGGTAAAGATAATTTCATCAAATTGACAATTCAAAATCCGCGAGATTTTTTCTCGCGCTTTATCAATAGCCGCTATCGCCTCTTGCCCGAAAGAATGGTTTGATGACGGATTGCCGAACTTAAGAGAAAAATAAGGCATCATTGCCTTCAAAACCTCCTTATCAACCGGCGTCGTCGCCGCATAGTCAAGATAGATTTTTTTCCTTATTTTAACCATTATCTTTCCAGTGAGCCGTTTCTTTCTTTGACTTCCTGTTCTGCGTGAGAGCGCCAGTCGCGGCCGGCGCAAAGTTCGTGGTAAGCGCAAAAATTGCAGACCCAATTAATCCCCCACTTTCCCCTTTCTTCGTCATAAATGACCGGCTCCGGCACCGGCGGCAGTTCATCGTTTTTCCACGCCTTATTTAAAATTTCTAATTGTTCCACAACCGTTTTTATCGCTTCTTCGGAATAATTGACCGGAATAATAATTCGATTTAAGTCATCCCGAGAAACATAAATAATTCTGCCTTCAATATTGGAAAAATTTACTTCCGGAAGATCGCAGTGGCCGGTTTTTCTAAGCCGCCAAAGATAAAAAAGCGTCTGAAGCTTATGCTGCGGCTGTGGCTCCTTGTTTTTCATTTTATATTTAAAACTGAAAGAATTCGTGGATTTTATTTCGTAAAGCACCGGATGTCCCCCTTCGTCCAAAATCAAATCAACCTTTCCCGAAGCTTCATATTCCGGCGCCTCGACTCTAAGCTGTTCGGCAACCAAATTTCCCGACTGTTTTACCTTATTAACGATCCATTCTTCAACAATTTTTCCCACTTCCATGATTCCAAATCTGTCCGGGGAAATAACGGATGTCGGCGGCAATCCTTTGCGCCTATAAAAAGCGCCGCGAAGGCAGGAATTCAAGTCCGTCGCCCACCAGCTTTTTTTGGCGTACGGCTCGCGGTTGAAGCTTTCGTTTATAATTTTATCTAAAAAAGTGAAGGGGTCCATGCTGTTTCTGTTTTAAAATTAGAATACTTCGACCAATTGATTTTCAAGGTTTTAACATAAGGCAGATTGGCATCGCGGGCCGTAAATTTAATTTCTCCGTTTTTTAAGCCGTGTTCATATAAATCGCGCGTCAAGCGGACATCGTCAAGACAGTATTTTTTAAGTTCGTCCATCCGGCCTTCGCGCCAATACTCTACCGCCATAAGGCCGTTCGCGCTTTTTCTTTTCCCCAATGTGTTGGAAACCAAATCGTCCAAACTGACTCTGTGCCCCATTGTGTTAATGACTTCGTTCATAATATCAAGCGCCGGAATTTTACTTAAGTCAACGGTCAAATATTTTTGTAAAACCGGCAAATCAAAATGGTTGATGTTAAATCCGATTATTAAGTCGGTTTTTTTAAGCAAACTTTCAAACGCCGGAATTTCTTTTTCGGTAAAAGTTAAAAATTCCCCGTCCGAATAAGAATAAACGCCGGCGACAGAAAGTAAAAGTTTAGTGAGATTTTCCTTCCCTCCGACATCGGAAAATAAATTTTGGGTTTCAATATCTAAAACGATGTGATTCATTTTTTTAACTCCTTGATTTCATCAACATCAATTAAGTTCCCCACGTTACTAACCCTATCCACCAGCATATCAATTCTTTTTTCGGTATCTTCATAAGAATTTTTAGCGTTGGAAAGATGACTCCCCAGTTTTCTAAACGAGTCGCTTAATTTTTCTCCATCTATGGCTATTCTCTGTAATTTTTTTAAAATTTCACCAGTTTTTTTAGTGATATCCACGTCTTTAAACCAATGCTGGATAACCCCGAGTGTTAAAATGAAAGTGTTCGGAGAGGTCAAAAAAACTTTTTTATTCCAAGCGTACGAAGTTAAATCTTCTTTGGTAACTATTTCATAATATAAACTTTCAGCCGGTATATACATCATCGCAAAATCAACCGTATTCTCATTTGGCAAAATATATTTTGCGGCAATGTCGGTTATATCTTGTTTAATCCGGGCAACAAGCGATTTTCTGGCCTCTTCTTTGTGCGCAGATTCAATGGCGTTTATAAATTGATTAAAATTATCTTGCGGAAATTTTGAATCAATTGGCAAAATCCGCCCGTTTGGCAACTTTAAAACGGCGTCAGCGGCTTCCCCGGATGAAAATTGGTATTGAAGCTCGTAAGCGTCGCGCCTCGGAAAATAAAGCGAAAGCATGTAATCAAGCGATGCTTCTCCCCATTGGCCCGTAAGTTTTGGGCTTTTGAAAATTGTCTGAAAAGAAGACACCTCTTTAACCTGATTTTGGACCTGGCCTAAAATTTCTTTCATTTGAGCGAAATTGCTGACAACTTTTTCTATTTGTTCATTTATATTCTTAGCCGATTTATCGCGAAGTTCCAAGTCCTTATGATGCGACTGGCTTATTTCTTCGCGAATTTGCTTGAATTGGTCGGCAAAAATTTTATTTGAGGTTTCAATCCTTTCTCCAAGCTTGCCGATTTCTTCGTCAGAACTTGTTTTTTTGTTTCTCAAAATATAAAAAATAAAGCCGCTCAAAACCGCGCCGAAAATTAAAGAAATTATAATTGATAAAACATCCATCATAATAATGATGGACTAAAATTTTAAAAAAGGCAATAATTAAAATATATGGTATTAGTTGACTCAAAAAGGCCGTTCTATTTTATTTTAACAGCGCTTATTCTGGCGCTTTTTGTCATTGTCGCATATCAGCAATATCAAAAGTACGCAAAACGCTACTTGATAACCATTCATACCGGCGCCGGCCCGGTTAAAATAAACGCGGATTATGCCGAAACCCAGGAAAAACAAGAAAAAGGATTGATGGGAAAACAATCGCTTCCGAAAAATTCCGGAATGATTTTTATTTTTCCGGATGAAAAAAACCGCGGTTTCTGGATGAAAAATGTTTTAATTCCGCTTGATATTATTTTTATGGATTCAAAAGGCCACATCAATGAAATAACAACCATGAAGCCGTGTCCGAAAGATGCCGAGGTTTGTCCGACTTACACTTCAAAAGAACCGGCGCGTTTCGCCATTGAAGTCAATGCCGGATTCGCAGTAAAAAATCGAATTATAGAAGGCGACATTCTGGAAATCTCCGGATTTTAATAAAAGTATAGAAGTCGGACTTCTATATTTTAACCAAAAATCGGCTTAAATAAGCCGATTTTTGGTTAACAACACTTAAAACACTTGAAAAATTCTGTGGATTTGATATAATGATAGCAATGGGGTGGTTCGCGCTGATGTGTGACAAGTCTTGTGCTTGCGACAAGACGCCCCGCCCAACTGGGACTAGACCTTCAGAGTCGTCATCTCCGCAAGAGGGTGAGAGCAAGCCTCACTTGTAACAGGTATCTTGCGATTGTTCTTTTGAAAATTTAACCCCGGACAGAACAGAGATCCGGGCACCATACTACCCCCTACGCAAGCCGCTTTGCGTAGGTCTTTTTTATTTCAAAAGATATATCAGCGTCACGCTCACTTTTATTTCTTCGCTGCCGGGTTCTATTTGAGGCGCCGGCGCGGCGCCGCCTTTGCCAAGCGCTTCAAAAAACACCGGCGGTTCCCCTGAAAAATTTTCCGAAAAATTCACCAATCGCCCCAATCCGAAGCCGGCGGTTTTACTGGCCAATTGCGCCTTTTCTTTTGCCATTTTTACGGCTTCTTCCCGCGCTTTACCGCGAAGTGCTTCGGGGGTTTCAATAAAAAGCGAAACCGAATCAATCCTGTTGGCGCCGCTATCCACCGCGCCGTCCAAAATTTCTCCGATTTTATCCAGCTTGTGAACCGTAACTGAAACATTTTGATTTAAAACATATCCGGAAAGCGTTGATTTGCCTTTTACATAATCGTATTTGGGAGACAATGAATAGTTTGACGTTTTAATATCCGCTTCGGCGATATTTTGTTTATTTTTAAGAAAATCAATGACGGCGTTCATTTTTTGGGAATTTTCATTCTGGACGGAAATGGAGTCTTTGCCTTCCGTGAAAAGGCCGATTTCCACCCGAGCGGCGTCGGGCGCCGCTTTAACTTTTCCCTCGCCGGTAAAACTCACGGTCTGATAAATATTGGTGGCTCCGGCGTTGCGGTAATTGTTCCAAGCGTCAACCAACTGATTCAAACCGGCAAAAATTAAAAATAAAGCCAGTAAAATAAAGGTTGCAAAAACAATTTTTTGTTCCGGTTTTGGTAATTTATTGTAATCAAACATTTTTTAATTATTTAATTATTAATTTATTAATAATTATACAACGTTTATTAAATTTCGGAAATGTCGCGTTTACCCACAAGGTAAAGAAGCCAGTCAAAAAATAACCTAACTTTCTTGAAGCCGCCGGGCATTTGGGTTAAATAATTAAACCGCCATATCAGCCACGCCAAAGGGCCGCCAAATCTTATAAAACTGCCGCCGATTTGCGCGAAGGCCTTCCATTTGCCCAGAGAAACAAGATCTCCTTTATGGAAATATTTAAATTTTTTAAGCGGCCTGTTAGAAATCAATCTATTAATATTTTCACCGATAAAATTACCCTGTTCCGCCGCCACTTGAGCCGAAGTCGGAAGCAAACCGAATCTTTTGTCTAAAAATGCCGCCTGGTCGCCCAAAATAAAAACTTCGGGGAAATCTTTAACGTTAAGCGTTTCTTGAACGGCAATCCGGCCCTTTTGTCTTTCAATTTCGGGCGTTATAACAATTTGAGACGGCAAAACGCCCGATGTCCAAATCACGGTCTGGCTTTTAACGCTGTTTTTTGAAGCGCAAACAATGCCCTGCGGCGTAACCTGAACGCAGGGATCTTTAAACATAATTTTAAAGCCCTTGGTTTCTAAAATTTTAAGCGCTTTCTTTGAAAATTTTGGATGAAAAATCGGCAATAATCTGTCGCCGGCTTCAATCAAATAAAATTCAACGGCCGCCTCGGGGATATTTGAGTATTCTTTGTTTATTTCTTTTAAGAATTCCTGAATTTCTGCGGCAAATTCCACGCCGGTGGCGCCACCCCCGATTATAACTATTCTCAAAATATCTTTCTGGCGCTCCAAATTTTGCTCTTTATTAGCTTCATCAAAAATATGAATCAAATGATTTTTTAAGCGTGTAGCGTCTTTTATGTTTTTTAAAGTAAAAGTATTTTCCGCCGCTCCGGAAACGCCGAAAAAATTGGTTCCGGCGCCTAAAGCCATAACAAGATAATCATAAGAAATCTCGCCATGACTGGTGATAACCGACTTTTTGAGCATATCAACGCTCAAAACCTCGGCTTCAAGATGTTCGGTTCCTTCTTTGGCCAAATCCCTGATGGGAAAAACTATATCTCCCGGATCAATGCCGCCGGTCGCCACTTCATGAAGCAGGGGTGTAAAAACAAAATAATTATTTCTGTCAATTATCAAAATATCAAAATCCCGCCAGTTTTTCAGATGCTGATAAATACTTTTTAGGGCATAAAGCCCACCAAACCCGGCGCCCAAAATTACAATTTTCTCTTTTGCCATTTCCATAAAATATATGGTATATTCTATAAGAAGTATATTATCAATATTAAATAAAATCAAAATATGTTAGAAAATATTTTTTCTCAATATAATGACTTGGCGCTTTTGGTTTTAAGAGCGGCGCTTGGCATAATTTTAATCCGCCACGGCTGGCCCAAATTAAAATCGGAGAATTTAAAGAATTTTTCCGACTGGCTGGGCGGGATTGGCTTCCCCCTGCCGATGTTTTGGGCGGTTGTTGTGGCTGTAGTAGAATTTTTCGGCGGCCTTGGCTTGATTTTAGGATTATTAACTTTTTGGATTAATCTTTTGGTAGTAATTCAGTTTTTGGTGATATTATTTGTTGTAAATAGAAAAAAATCTTTCGCGGAAAAAGAATTTGACCTTCTGATTTTTGCTGTGGCTCTGGCTTTAATGTTTTTAGGAAGCGGTTATTGGTCGTTTGATTCTTATTTTAGCCTTTTGTTTTAATGGAATTTTTAAAATCATAAAACCCCGCCAGCTCAGGGCTGGCGGGGTTTTTATTTCTTGAGAATAGGTTTGCGAAACCGTATTTACAACATCGCTCCCTAGTATTCCCTGTAATATAAAGTCTAAATTATGATCCATTAAATCCCACTTTACAAAATTTGAATCGAAAATGCTTGGCATATTAAGCCTTGCTATTACCGCTTCCTCAGAAATACCCTGATTTGCAAGATTATGAATAGTAAACACGGCGGCTGGGCGGTTAAGTTCAATATAACGAGCTTCTGCTTTAATAAGCTGGGAAATCATACCAGTATGCCAGTCATTGCAATGAACAATATCAGGAAAAAATATATCATCGCGAGCAACAAACATTGAAACCACGGCCTTGCTAAAAAATGCAAACCTCTCAATCTCCTCTTGCGACGATGCAAAAGCTGAAGGGTCGAGATAAATTCCTCCACTTGATATGTATTTCTCGTTCTCAACTAAATAAAGTGGGATATCAGTGTCCGGTAATTTTGTTTGATGTAAAATTACCTCTTGCGGCTGACCGGCATAGTGAACAGCAAAACGGGTTAGAATACCACCACACCAGGTGTGTAATATATCCAAAACCGGCTTATAAGCTGGGATTACTACTCTAACATCAATTCCAATCTTTTTTAAAGCTTTTGGAAGCGACCCAACAACATCGCCCAACCCGCCAACTTTTACAACAGGAGAGCATTCGGAAGCGACAATAAGAACCTTCATAGGATTATTATACTCATATTAAACTTCAAAATTCAAACCTTACTTCAGTTCCACCTTCGCTCCAGCTTCCTCAAGTTTTTTCTTAGCCTTTTCAGCATCTTCTTTTTTAGCTCCTTCAAGTATTGGTTTTGGAGCGCTGTCAACCAATGTTTTAGCTTCTACTAAACCTAGATTTTGATTAATTTCACGAACAGCTTTTATTACATTAATCTTATTTGCTCCGCCATCTACCAACACCACATCAAACTCGGTCTTTTCTTCCGCAGCTTCGGTAGGAGCAACCGCAGCGCCACTACCTGCCATCATTACAGGCGCATTCGCTGACACTCCAAACTTCTCTTCCAAAGCGTGAACAAGATCGTTAAGTTCCAATACATTCATTTTTTCAACCATTTCCATTACTTTTTTTGCATTTTCGGATAATTTTATTTCTTTTTCTTTTTTTTCTTCGGACATAAATATCACCTCCGGACACTTGAAATTTGACTTAGAACATACACAAAACTTCTCTGCACCCCAGACAATACCGTCACCAACCCTCTTATCGGACTTGAAAAGCCTTCCACAACTTGACCTAAGAGTTCCTGCTTGGAAGGCAGTGTTGCTAAAACATCTACGTCATTTTGCGCCAATAGTTTACCCTCTAAAATTCCAAATTTAATATAAATACTCTCATTTTCCTTTTTAAAATTGTAAAGCTCTTTAATTGGTTCAACAGGATCATTTTGAGAAAAAAGTACCGCAGTTGGACCTTCCAAAGGACCGGGGACAAGCTTGTTTAAAGCTTTTTCTAAAAGGGTATTTTTGTAAATGGAAAACTTTGCTCCTTTGTCAAAAAGTTTATCCCTGAATAAATTTAAAGTTTGAGTTGGGATTTTTTGGTAGTCAAAAAATACAATGGATTTTGAACTTTTTAATAATTCTTCAAGAGATTTAATAATTTGATTTTTTTGTTCTTTTTTAATCATATTTTCCTATGCGGGCGAATTTTCGTCATTAAGTGCTTCGGCAAGCTCAGCACGCCCAGCAGTCTTTGGAACTAAGTCCACAACTTATACCACAAACAAAACCTTAAAGTCAATATTTAACTTCCCTAAATTATTTTTACGCCAAAAGCCACTTAAAAAGAGGAATAAATTCTACTATTTTGCCATTAAAATGTTCCTTTTTTTCGTAATCCCAAGTTATCACTTTTAAGTTTTCGCAGTTTAATTCCCCGCTTGCTTCTAACAAAGCCTTTATTTCTCTATTTTTTGAATTTCCCTCCTGCTGCTCCCACCAAACTTGAATAAGTTCTTGAACCTTTTCTTGCGTTTTTAATACAAAATCCACCTCTTTGCTGTTTCTTGTTTTATAGTAAAAAAGCGAAAAATTGGGTTTGTGCCCCATTCGCAGCAAGGTTACAAAGACCAAATTCTCTATTAAGCGACCAAAGTTTTCGGAAAACCTAAACGATTTAACCAGGCTGTAACCGCTGTCAACTAAATATACTTTTTTGGGAGATTTTATCTGCTCCCTAACCTTGTAGGAAAATCTGTTTAATATAAGGCAAAGATACGCTTGTTCCAAATACTTTAGGTGCGTTAAAACGGTGGTTGTACTGGCAAACCCCAATGAATTTTTTATCTTTCTGGCGGATATTTCGCAAGCAAAATTCGAAGCTAAAAAAAACGATAGATCATAAATATTTTGCAAAAGTCTTATGTTATGTCGTTTTACCACATCTTTAAGAAGCGCGGCATCAAAAAGGGTTTGCAAATAGGGAGCTGGGTCGAGATTGGTTGTTACAACTTCGGGGAAGCCGCCGCATTTTATGTACAGAGATAATAAATTTAGCATAACACCTTTTTCTTCCGAAACTAGAGGGTTTAAATTAACTTTCCCTTTTGCTTGCAAAAATTCTTTAAAACTAAAGGGTAAAACCTCAAATTGCGCGTACCTTCCCGTAAGATGAGACGCCAATTCTTGGCTAAGCAGGTTGGAGTTTGACCCCGTTAGAACAATATTTTTTCCCCTCCTCTGCAGTTTATTCACAAAAAGCTCCCAATTTTTTAAATTTTGAATTTCGTCAAAAAGTAAAATCTTGGGATCATCGTATATTTCAGCAATAAGCTGAATTAAATCGTCCTGCATTATGTTTTTTAATAAATCTTCATCATCAAAGTTAAGATAAGCAAAATTAGTATCTTTAAGAAGAAGTAAGCAAAACACTGATTTACCAGCCCTTCTCGGTCCTAGTACTACCTTAACTAAACTGGAATTAAGGTATTCTTTTGCCTTTTCCAGATTTTGCCTTGGGATATACGTCTTTAACAGCAGGATTTCTTTTTCTTTCTTTTGCTCTAAAATGGCTTTTTTGACCAATATTTTATTCATAATGGATAAAAAACACAATTATTGTCCACTACAGTGCAGTATAGTGAGCAAAAATTATCGTGTCAAGAGGTTTGCGGGTCCATCACAAACAAGGTTTTCTAGAAACACTGGACGCTGGAAGATGGAAACTAGATATTATGGGAATATGACAATCACACACCCGGTGTGTGAAAGCCCTCAAACTCAAAAATATTGACTTTCGGCAAATATGGTATAGAATGAATTTACAGCTATACCATATTAGACCGCTATCACAATTCAAATTTCCCAATCAGGGTATCAATATAAGCCATTATATTCCTAAAATACTGCGAAGGGGAATTGCGGTTCATCTTAGCATAATCTTTTTTGAGCCTTTTCAGTTCTTCTACCAAAAGCGTGTTTATATCATTTTGATGCTCTTTCCAATTTTTGCCAAAATAGCCAGTCATAAAACTCTCATACACCTCATCAACTGACAATTTAGATTCCTTATCAATTCCCTGCATCCATAAAGCTAAAGCCTTAGCCAAATCCCTTTTATGATCCACACTATTTTTTGTAAAACGGCAAAATTCCATATCCAATATCCCCGAAATTCTTCCGCCTCTATAAAGAACATTACGCCTGTTATAATCATTATGTATAATTTTTTCCTTATGAATTTTATTAAGCCAGCGGCCGGCGCGCCTAATATGGCTGTGATTTAACTGCTTTCTTGAAATGGTTCTTCCCTCAATATAATTAGTTAATATACCGTACCTTTCCCTGCCGTAAAGCGTGGCTTTAGAAACCAACTTTCCCAACTTATTTTTATGTACGCAATATGTAGGAAACCCTTTTTTGTATAATAAACGGTAGGCGCGCGCCTCGACTTGTATATTTTTTAGAAGCCTATTTGGCGAGTATACCCTTAAAACCAGAGTCCTCCTATTGCCATTATTTGACATAGTAACTATTTTGGCCATAGTATTGCCAAATCCCGGAGCAAAATCTTTAAAGATAAAATCTTCTCTAGTATTGTAATGCTCACTTAATATAGTTTTAATTATTTCTTTAGTTAGTAAAAATTGCAGGTTTCTAGGTCTATCAAATTTACCAGATAGTACGTCGTTAATTATTGATAGAAGGAACTTGCGATAATTGTTATAACTGCTGTGATTTTTGTCTACAAAAGTCTCCAGTTGATATAAAAAGCGAATGGAAAAAGCAAGCAAAAAACATTTAAATGACGGCCACTTCCCTGTTTGACTATAAACGCGCGCATATATCTTTTTTTTAAAATAATCTTCCCTAAAAAACATTAAATACAAAAACGCCTCGTTACATCCATAAGACGTTTTATGACTCTGCTCCCAATCAATTACTTTAAAATTCATGGAAAATGGTTCTTTTACAAAAATATTTTCGGGATATAAATCGTGATGTGAAAAATAGCTCGTTTCGTTTAATACCTTTTTGTGAGACAAGAGGTAATTTTCAACCTCCTGCCATGTTTGCAAAGGCAAAATATTATTTGAATTATTCCTGTAATAAGATAATTCCTGCTCAACTCGGTTGTATCCGTAAGAATTTAAATGCTCAATTCGGGATACTCCCGATTCGGGAGTATCCCGACTTAAATCTGACCAGAAGTTTAGAAACTTCTGAAAAGAATCTCTTTTAAATATCCCAGTTTTATAACCTAAATCTTTAGTAAATTCGCCAAAGGAAGTATATTCTACGTACTCCATAATATAGTATGGGTTTTCTGATACTAACCCGGATTCAAAAACTTTTATAGCAAAATTACGAATCCGTGGATTTTTTCGCAAGTACTTTAAAATATCGATTTCCTTAAAAAATCTGCTTCTTGCATTTTCGTCGGTCGACGCAAAAACCTTAATAACCTTCTTAACACCGTCTTTATCCTTGCAAAGAAGCACGTAACTTCTTGTAAAGCTTCCATCGGCAACTCTAAAAGGCTTTACCACCGTAAGGTTATATTTATTTAATAATTGCTTAACTGCTTTGGAATACATCGTTTAATAAATTCAAAACTCAAATAGACAAATAACAAATCAAGCTCAAAATTCAAAAAGTTTTAAACATTTGAACTTTGAATTTGATTTGTTATTTGAATTTTGTCATTTGTCATTACTTTTCAGGCTGCCCA
>LCEQ01000003.1 GCA_000994805.1 Candidatus Azambacteria bacterium GW2011_GWA2_42_9
CCTTGCCATCTTTTTTACTCGCGTCTTTTTTATTTGCTTTATACTGCTTATATTTATTATTGTTTCCCTTAAGATTAACAGAGCTTGGTCGGCGGAAAAACTGGTTCAAATTCAGGAAGATTATATTGCGATTATGGAACAGGCCGAAAATTGGCCGGTAATAGATGAAAGAAAAGACAAAAATTATGGAATCGTAAGACGATTTCATGAAGATCTTAATAAGCATAGAATTATGATGAGCATCTGGTTTCCCGATAATGGCAATGGTTATAAATTAGAATTATTTGCTAAAATTTTATTTAAAATTAACAAACCTGAAGAGTCCAACAAATTCTTAGTTTCTAGAAATGCAATGCTAAAAACCGAAAATGGGAAATGGATAACTGGTGACTATATCAGGAGCGAAGCCAAATACAACGGCAAGGAGTTAATCGCTTTCAGATTATTTAGTAATAAAGATGAAAACAATCCCATAATAATAAGGGTTTTTCTTTTAAAAGATTTGGTGCCGCTCAAAAAATAAATAAGAAAAATTCAAAAAATCCCCTTGCGGGGATTTTAAAATTGACCGCACAATATCTCTCGAGATACGTTATGCGGACAAAACAAAATTTGATTATTCTTTTTGGTTCTCTTTTTTAACAACGGGGTTTTGCCAACTGGCCCAGTCGCACTTTGGCCAATTGGAACAGCCCCAAAAAGTCCGGCCTTTTTTTGTCCGTCTTCTGACGATGCGGCCGGTTTCGCATTTCGAGCAGGGGCCGAGCTCTTCCTGCTCACCCCTTTCTTTCGGATCAAGCGGCGCGGTGTACTTGCAGGCCGGAAATCCTGTGCAAGCATAAAATTTTCCGTAGCGGCTCATTCTTATTATTAAATCCTTTTCACATAGAGGACATTTTAATTCTGTTTTTTCGATGGCAATTTTTTCTTTACTCAACTCTTCCGATTTTTTATCAAGATTTTCTTTAAATGGCACCCAAAATTCTTTTATTACCGGCTGCCATTTCTTTTTCCCATCGGCAATGTCATCAAGGTCTTCTTCCATCCGGGCCGTAAACTCTATGTCAACGACTTTCGGAAAATGCTTAACCAATAAATCATTAACCAAAATTCCGATATCGGTCGGTCTCAGCCGTTTCTGTTCGTCTTTTAAAACATAGCGCCGCGCCTGAATGGTCGCCATTGTCGGCGCGTAAGTGGAGGGCCGGCCGATGCCGTGTTCCTCAAGCGCTTTGATTAAACTGGCTTCGTTATATCTCGCCGGCGGTTCGGTAAAATGCTGTTCCGATTTTAATTCTTTAAGTTTCAGTTCTTCATTTTCTAGAAGCTCTGGCAATTCCGTTTCGGCGGTTTTCATCGGATAAACTTTAAGGAAGCCATCAAATTTTAAAACATTGCCGGTCGCCCGGAAGATGTAATTTTCTTTGGATTTACCCTCTGTGGAAATATCGGCAGCAGTTGCTTCAAAAATGGCCGTTGGCATTTGAGTGGCTAAAAATCTTCTCCAGATTAAATCATAAAGCTTAAATTGTTGAGGCGTCAGTTTGTCTTTCAAAGAATCTGGATTTCTGTCAGGCTCGGTTGGACGAACGGCTTCGTGCGCTTCTTGGGCCGATTTTGATTTGGTTTTAAAAATTCTGGGGTTTGCTAAAAGATATTTTTTGCCAAATATTTTTTCTATTTCTTTAAAAGCGGCTGCGATGGATTCTCCCGAAAGATTAAACGAATCGGTTCTCATGTAAGTGATAAAGCCGGTTTCATATAACTGTTGGGCGATTACCATCGTCTGTTTGGCGCCGAAGCCGAATTTTGAGAAAGCCGTTTGCTGAAGCGTTGAAGTGGTAAACGGCGCGAGCGGCTGTCGGCGCATTTCTTTTTTAATAATACTTTCCACATTCCAATCAGAATTTTTTAAGTCAGCGACTATCTTCTGCGCCTCCGCATCTGTCATGATGGAAAATTTTTCAAGTTTGTCTTTCCCGATTTTTATAAGCTGGGCGGAGAACTCAAAAGTATTTTTTAAGAATTTGGCTAAAATTGTATGAAATTCTTCCGGCTTGAAACTTAAAACCTCTCTTTCGCGCTCGACAACAAGGCGGACGGCGACCGATTGCACCCGGCCGGCCGAAAGTCCGCGGGCGACTTTTTTCCATAAGAAAGGGGAGAGTTTATAACCAACCAGACGATCAAGAATCCGCCGTGCCTGCTGGGCGTCTACAAGGCGCATGTCAATTTCTCGGGGCGCGGCTAAAGCCGCTTCAATTGCCGACTTGGTGATTTCGTGGAAAACAATTCTTTCATAAGGCTTTTTTTCTAGGCCGAGAGCATTGATAAGATGCCAAGAAATTGCTTCGCCTTCGCGATCCGTATCAGTTGCCAGTATCACTTTTTCCGATTTTTTTGCCGCGGATTTTAATTCGGCGACTCTTTTTTTGGCTTTTGGCAAAATTACATATTGGGGTTCAAAATTTTTTTCTGTGTCAACGCCTAATTTTTTTTCCGGCAAATCGCGCACGTGCCCATACGACGATTCAACTTTAAAACCGCTCCCAAGAAATTGGGAGATAGTTTTAGCTTTTGTTGGAGATTCTACTATTACTAATTTCATTTGATTACGGTGAATTTTCCGCCGATGTTTTTTATTATACCGTGAATTTCCAGTATTGAAATTGTTGATAATATCTGATTCACCGGCATTTTGGTAATTTCTGAAATTTTATCAGCGTGAAGCGGCTCTGTTTCAATTGTTTTTAAAATCAGCGCTTCTTCTTTGCTCAAGTCGTTTTTTTCGCCAGGGGTGGACATTGCTTCGGGTTTTAAGTTCGTTAAATTTAATTCTTCAAGGATATCCTCAACCGAGGAAACCAATTTGGCGCCGTTTTTTATCAAATTATTGGCGCCTATGGAATTTTTTGCAAAAATCGATCCGGGAACGGCGAAAACCTCCCGGTTTTGTTCTAAAGCGATGCGCGCGGTAATAAGAGCGCCGGATTTTTCCGGCGCTTCAACAACTAAAACGCCACGCGAGAGGCCGGCGATAATCCGGTTTCGTTCGGGAAAAAACCAAATTTCCGATTTAGTCCCCGGTCCGTATTCGCTTATCACCGCTCCGCCGGAATTTATTATTTTATTGACCAGTTTTAAATTTTCAGAAGGGTAAATGGAAGCATCGTCTATAGCCGAACCCAAAACGGCCACGGTTTTTCCTTTTCCTTCAAGCGCTCCCAAGTGGGCTCGGGTGTCTATGCCGACGGCTAAGCCGCTAATGATATTAAATCCCAATTCCGACAATTCTTTGGCAATTTTAAAAGCCAAGGTCTTGCCGTAATCCGAAGCGCTTCTGGTGCCGACAATCGCGAAATTCAAGTCGTGATTTTTCGGCAACTGCCCCCGGACATACAATTGCTTCGGAGCATTGTGAATCTCTTTAAGAACTCTCGGATAATCCAGCGAAGATTTTTTTATAATTTTGATTTTTTCATCTGACATAATTTAAAGACTATACAGAATTCATTTGATTTTGACAAATATGTTAATATATTATAGTGTTTTACAACAAAAGAAAGAGTTGTTTTAAAACTTAAAAAGGGGATGTAAAATGTGGCGCAGAAATAAACTTTTGTGTAGTTTATTGATAATCTTATTTTTGTCGATTTTTACATATTTGATTTATAATTTTGGATTTTATAGATTAATTCCTAAAGAAAAATCATCTTATGAACTTTATGAAGACGCATTAAAATATACTTTTTTCATTATTTCAGAAGATTTGGAAGAAATTCTTGGAAATAAATCGAAACCGGGCGGTATCGGCGTGGGAAGTGGGTTTGTCATTAAAAAGGCTGACGAATATTACCTAGTAACTGCAAATCACGTTGTTGAAAAAAAGAATTTATTTTATATTTCGTTTAATAATGAAAAAAAGATTTATAGGGTTAAAAAATTAGGATGGGATCAAAGATTTGACTTAGCGGTTTTGAAATTTGACGAAGACGTTAAATGGTCGCATTCCGCCGTTCTCGGTAAGGGTTTGGAAAAAGTCGGCGATAAAGTTTATGTATTGGGCAATCCTTTGGGGCTCAAGTTTTTTTGGCTCAATGGTAATTTAATTAAAACAAAGGTTTATATTCTGGGTCTCACAACTGGTTTTTTGGCGACGGATGCCATTTGTAATCCGGGTAATTCAGGCGGCCCGATTATTAATAGCAGAGGAGAAGTTATTGGAATAGTAGATTTAATCACCACCAGTTCAAATCCAATCTGTATGGCGATTCCTGTTGAAATTTTAAATAAATTATTGTTTCCATTAAGTGTTGGAGAGGTAGAACATGGTTTTATGGGATTCGGTATAGTTAATTCCTGGCAACTTACTCCTGAAATGAGGAAAAAAATAGAATTAGGAGAAAGAATAATAGAAGATGGAGTTATTGTGGTTAATGTTATGCCGGGTTCTCCGGCATATGGAAATCTTAAAAAAGGAGACCTGCTTTTAAGTTACGGGCCCGGCCCAGAAAATCCCAACATTATTATTAAAGACGCCAATGAATTTTTGGAAGAGCTGAATACATCGTTTTTTCTTGGAGATGAGATTGCCATTAAATTCCGCCGCGGTAAAGACCATCTGGTGAAAAAATTAAAATTAGTTAACTCCTCAACTTTTATAAGACCAGAAGTGTCGAAAAAAATTCCCTTTCCGATTCCGTAAATTGCCCCATATGGGGTTTTTTATTTTCTAACCCCGTTCTTGACGCACTCTGGGTTTTTTGTTAGGGTAGGCTCAATTTAAGTACGTTGATAATTCAATAAATGGGGGATTGGCTATGAGTATTCCGGCAAAGTATAGCAATACCAATTTTGTAATGTTTTTACGCGCTCTTATCTTTAATGCCGTTTGTATTATATTAGTGGTTTGGATATATCAAGGAGGACACATAGATACCATTTTGAAATTTGACGTCCTCTATATTTCACGAATTATTTCCGGACTTGGGATTTTGGGTCTATGTACAATAATTATTCGAATTTTTCAAATTTCTCGCGAGCTCAATATAGTAAAGAAATACCGCGAATTAATAGATTCTGGCAGCAATAAAAAAAATGCCGACGAATGGCTCCAGTCTACAAATTCGCGCGTGTCCGAATTTATTCGGAACTACCAAAGAGTGCTTCCGGAGGACAAATCAGTGTTTGTAGGAAATTTTCAAATGACCATTGCCAGCAAATTATCCATTTTTGGTTCAACGACAGATTGGCTTACGACCTTGGGTTTGTTGGGTACTGTTATCGGCTTTCGAATAGCTCTTGAGGTGATGACCGGTCTTAAGGACATTGGCCTATTGGCGACATTCGTGCAAAACATATCCGGCGGCTTAATGATTGCCATTGACACAACTATTGTTGGAATATGTGCGGCATTATGGCTGGATGTAAATTTAAAATGGATTCTCCGTCCCGGTGCGGTGCAACTGGTGAGTGAGGCGGTTAACACAGGAGTTCTATATCATGAATGATTTCGAGTCCAACAATAATCTATCTGATACACCTATGCGCGATGTTGGTTGGAATATAGCCATTACATTTATTGTACTTTTTTTCTTGGCTACTTTAGTTTCGCAAATACCTAAAAAGAAAGAAGAAAATCAAATAAAGATATGGGGCGATATTATGATCACAATTGAGTGGCCGGATAAAAAAGACATTGATGTTGACTTGTGGGCAAAATCCCCAGATGATCCTTTACCTGTGGGATATTCAAGAACGAGGGGGTCAACCCTTGCTCTTCTTAAGGATATTACTGGGCTTAATAATAATCCCACGGGCAGAATGCGCGAAGTAATATTTGGCGATGGTACTCCCGATGGCAGATATACCGTGAATGTACATCTTTATCGAAACGCTTCTTCGCTTACCAATGTGCCGGTTGACGCAAAAATCTTTATGGTTGACGGCAGTAATGTAGTAAAAATCGTTAAAAAAAGAGTTTTTCTGAAAAACGTCAGAGACGAAATTACTATAGCAAATTTTAATTTAAAAGGCGGAAAACTTTTAGGAAAACCGGATGATAAATATGTTCCGCTTCGCGTTGTTACAGGGGGCGGGCCATGAGTAATTATATGGACGCAAGCTTCTATCTTGTGAATATTAATCCATACTTTCTAGCCGCTTTGGCAATTGCTTTCATTTTGGGGATTGTTTCTATCTGGTCGAATCACTCCCTAATTTTCAAATTAACCGCATTAATAACAATTGGCGTCATGGTCTGGTTTACATTAAACGCTTTTAATAAAACGAACGATAAAATAAATTATGTTATTAAAGAAACGAATGCCAAAATAAAGTATTTGGAAAAAAGTCTTTTGTCAAAACCAAAAATCGTCACGTACGAAGAATTACAAGGCATGATCCCGGAAGGACACCCGGGACACCTGGTGCTTTATGGCGAGGCCGCCGAGGAAGGAATCTATTTACTTCTTCGTAGTCCGGGTATTTCTGAACCCCGTTATTATTTGATGGGGGCCAGTGATAAATTGAAAGAACAATTCAAAGATGCGGAATTTAATGCTCAAAAGAAGCAGACACAACTTTTCTTGGGCGGCAAAATCAAGGGCGAAAAAAATAAAGAACAAAGAGAAGGGATTAACGGACAAGGAACGCAAAAAAGCGAAGGCGGGCTGGGCGTTTTTCATCCGGCCCCCGTTACAGGAGATGGTCCATCAAAACCCCGATAAAGGGGTTTTAAATTTGGTTTGACACAAGATCGGTTTTTAATTTAGTCTATATAAGAATAAGCTATTAATAAGCTGTTTGAAAATTTAACGGAGGTAACGGAAATGAAAATAAAAGAGAATCGGTCGCTTTTTCTCTTGATTTTATTACTGCTTGTGACTTTAACCATGCTTACGACCGCCCGGCAGATTCTCAAAACCGAAAAATATGCCGAGTCGGTTGAGGAGGCGGTGGATATTGTTTCTAAACAAAGCGACTCGCGATTTGTGGAGCTGGTTGAAGTGCAAAATCTTCATTTTCAACAAATTATCGATTTGCAAAAAAAGGTGGATACTCTCCAATCCGGATTGAAAAAAGAGAAAAAAGAACGCGACCAAACAAATCGACTATTGGGCATTGACGGTAAGTATGACAAAAACAACGTTTTGATTAAGCAAAAAGATCTAGACACTTTTTTGAATTACAAAACGGATGCCGTCTCGCTCGTTGTTTTCAACGTCAAGTCGGAAAAGTATGAAAATAACATTGTTGGTCCTCCAGTTACAGCGCCGGCGATTATTATCGGCAAATACGTATTAATATCGTCACACACAAATGACCCGGAAGTGTTAAAAGAAATGTTTTTATCTAATTTTCCAGAGTCGGTAAAAGTTGAAATCTTTAAACACAATGTGGTTATGGTTATTAATGATAAGCCAGTGGAATTGAAAGAAATTTATAGGAACAGAGAAAAAGATTTCAGCTTATTTGAGATTCCGGCGGAAGCGGTCGAAAAAGTGAAAACTGTTTCAAACTTCCCATTTGAAATGGGCAGGAGCGGCGAATTAAAAATAGGCAATTTTATTTTTATGAATGGCCGACCTGGAGGCGAGTACGAAATCGCCCGTTCTGGACACGTTACAACTCTTTCAATTCTTTATAGAGACGAAAATAACAATGGTGAATATAAAAAAGATGATAACAGTTTTGGGATTTCCGAAATTGTGTTGCCGGGAGATTCCGGGTCGCCCATCGTCGCTTTTCGGGACGGCAAGCCGGAACTTGTCGGAATTACTTTGGGATACATTGATGGGAGAGGAAAGGGCATTGTTCGTTCCTACGCTTTAAAAATAGACGTTGCGACCGATGAAATAAAAGAAAAACTTGGGATTGATTTGCGCGAAATTCAACGCAAGATTTTGAAGAAGTAATTTTATCAATAACTAAGAGCCGTTTCCAATTCGGAGACGGCTTTTTTAATAGTTTTATCTAAAACATTTAATTCTGTGGGCGTGAATTTTTTTAATATAATTTTATCTGCTTTTATTTTTGTATTTTGTATTTTGTATTTTGTATTTTGTATTGGATGAATACCAATCCTTAGCCGCCAGAAATTTTTGGTTTTGAGAGTTTTAATAATTGATTCAACTCCTTTATGACCCGCTGAAGAGCGGCCGAAAGAAAATTTAAATTTTCCCCATGAAATGTCAATGTCGTCGTGGACTACCAAAACATTTTCGGGTTTTATTTTGTGAGATTTTATCAAAGCCAAAACGGCCGTCCCCGATTTATTCATAAATGTTTGAGTTTTGGCTAAAATAATTTTTTTATTTTTTAAATTGCTCTCTAAAATATCAATGAATAAAAAGCCGACGTTGTGCCTGGTGCGCTCATATTCTTTGCCGGGATTGCCCAAACCGACGATTAATTTGATTTTATCCATTTTATAATGTAAAATAACATAAAACATGCAATCTTTAAAGTCATTTTTTACATTTTTTTGGGATCTTGTTAAAACGGCGCTTATCGCCCTTGTTTTGGCTGGGGTTATCAGGTACTTCTTGGTCCAGCCGTTTTTTGTCCAAGGAGCCTCGATGGAGCCGAATTTTGAAGACGGAGAATATTTGCTGATTGACGAAGTAAGTTATTATTTTAAGCCGGTTGAAAGGGGCGAAGTGATTGTTTTCCGCTATCCGCTTGACACCTCCAAGTATTACATTAAAAGAGTTATCGGTCTTTCCAACGAAACCATTGAGATAAAAAACGGCAAGATAATGGTTTATAATGATAAGAATCCGGACGGGATTTTAATTTCTGAATATTATCTTCAAAATGATTTAATCACCGAAGGAAGCATTAAAAAGAAGCTTAATAAAGACGAACTCTTTGTTTTGGGAGATAACCGCCCGGCCTCTTCCGATTCACGGCGCTGGGGCACTTTACCAAAAAGCGATATTGTCGGCCGGGTGTGGCTGCGGGCCTGGCCGCTTGACCGCGCCGATATTTTTAAAGCGCCAACTTATTAAAACATGTCACGAAGACCAAAATCAAAAGCCTTTCAGGCGCCAAAAGGAATGAACGATGTTCTTCCGGGTGTCCAAAAGTACTGGGGAAAATTTTTCAAAGTCAGCAAGGAACTGGCGGTTTATTACGGTTTTGACGTTATCGAAACGCCAATTTTGGAATATGCCGACTTGTTTAAAAAAGGAATGGGTCTTAACACCGACGTTATTGAGCATGAGATGTACACTCTAAAAACCAAAGGCGGCGACTTTTTGGCCCTAAGGCCGGAACTCACGGCCGGCGCCGTAAGGGCTTATTTGGAAAACGGCTTTGCCAATCAGCCGCAGCCGATAAAATTTTTCCACTACGGCCCCGTGTTTCGCCATGAATCGCCCCAGGCCGGCCGTTATCGCGAGTTTCACCAGGCGGATTTTGACGTTTTTGGGGAAGAAGACGCAATTTTAGATGCTCAAGTTATTCAGTTGATTTATTCAATTTTAATCGAACTGGGTTTAAAAAATCTTTCAATCCAGATAAACAGCATAGGCGATAAAAATTGCTGGCCGAAATTTCGCGAAGAACTCAAGATGTATTATCGCAGCAAAGTTCCCAAACTCTGCAAGAATTGCAAGGTGAGATTTAAAGAAAATCCGCTTCGGATGCTTGACTGCAAAGAAGAAGAGTGTGCGGCCTTAAAAGCCGCGGCGCCGAACTCCGTTGATTATTTGGATAAGGCCTGCCACGACCATTTTAAATTAGTTTTGGAATTTTTGGACGAACTCGGTCTGCCTTATAATTTAAATCCTTATTTGGTTCGGGGACTTGATTATTACACCCGTACGGTTTTTGAAATTGTTTCTGAAAATACGGCGGGCTCTCAGACCGCTTTGGCCGCCGGGGGCCGTTACGATTATCTGGTCAGCCAGCTCGGAGGAAAATCAACGCCAGCAATGGGAGGGTCGCTCGGAATTGAGAGGGTGATAATAGAAATGCAAAGGCAGGAGGTAAAAATCAGCCTGACAAAACCAAAAACGCGGGTTTTTTTGGTCCAACTGGGCGACCTGGCGAAGAAAAAAAGCTTAAAGATTTTTGAGGAATTCAGAAAAAATGGCATTTATGTTTCCGAGTCATTCGGCAGGGATTCCATTAAGGCGCAGCTACGGGTTGCCGACCGCTTAGGGGCCGATTTGGCATTAATTATCGGCCAGAAGGAATCTCTTGACGGTACGGCAATTTTAAGAGAAATGCAGTCGGGAGTTCAGGAAACCATTCCTTGGAAAAAAATTATTGACGAGGTTAGAAAACGCCTTAAAAAAATTGCGCCGAGAGCTCCCCAGTTGACTAATAACAATGAATAATTGTATATTTTGTAAAATCGTCAGTCATGAAATACCGTCGGATATTGTTTTAGAAGATGAAAAATTCTTAATTTTTAAGGACATAAGGCCGAAGGCGCAGATTCATTTATTGATAATTCCCAAAAAGCACTTGGGTCCGGTTAACATACTGACGGCAGAGGATAAAGAAGTTGTCGGGGAGATGATTTTGAAAGCTCGGGGGATTGCCGAAAAAATTGGTGTTTCTCAAAGCGGCTATCGCCTGATTTTCAATGTCGGAAAAGATGCGGGGATGGAAGTTGACCATCTGCATCTTCATTTATTAGCCGGCAAATCAATGCCATTTTAGAAATTAGAAATTAGAAATTAAAAATTAGAAATTTTCAGTATATGCCTGTTGAAGTAAAAAAAAGAGAAAGAGAAACAACCCAAAGCCTTCTGAGGCGCTTTTCAAAGCGGGTTCAGCAAAGCGGGGTTCTGATTCGGGCTCGCCGCGGCCGATTTTATGTTCCCGAACTGACAAAGCGGCAGAAAAAATTGGGCGCCTTAAGGCGGCAGAAGATGCAGAAAGAAAGAGAAAAACTTTATAAATTAGGAAAATTGCCGCCGGAGAAAAAATTCAGAAGATAAAAAATATGGGCTTAAAAGAAAGAATAAACGAAAAATTGAAAGATGCTCTAAAAAGTGGAGATACCGCAGTAATTAATACTCTGCGTTTTTTAAATAGCGTTATCAAAAACAAGGAGTTAGAAAAAAGGACAAAACTCTCAAAAGAAGGAAGGCCCACGGAAGAATTAGAAAAATTGTCGGAACTTTCGGATGATGAAATCACTTCCGCTATATTGGGAGAAATTAAGAAACGCAAAGAGTCCATATCGCAATACGAAACCGGAGGCAGGAAAGATTTGGCCGAAAAGGAAGCCGCCGAACTTACAATTCTTAAAAAATACGTTCCGGAAGAAATGCCCGAAGAAGAGTTAAGATCTGTAATTAAAAAGAAAATTTTAGAGATGGGAGAAGTTACGATGAAAGATTTTGGGAAGACAATGGGTTCTGTAATGAGTGAGGTTAAGGGTCGCGCCGGCGGCGACGCGGTAAAAAGGATTATTGAGGAAGAACTTAAATTATGAAACATGAGATATTGGTTTATAACAAGACGCCGCAAAAAACACCAAAAAAATTTATTGAAAATGTAATTTTGCGAGCTCTGGACTTTATTAAACTAAAACAGCCGGTGGAATTGGCTGTTTTAGTTGTGAGTAAAGAAGAGATTAAAAGGTTGAACAAAATTTGGCGCAAAAAAAACGAAATTCCCGACGAGCTTTCTTTTGGCTTAAACAGCCGTTCGCCAGCCATCGGAGCGGGGCTTGCAAGGTTCAATAAAAACATGCTAAGCTTGGGAGAGATAGTAATAAATGCTGGCAAAATTTCTGATAGAAATTATTTACGCGCGATTTTGATTCACAGCCTGCTTCATTTGCTGGGATACGATCATGAAAAATCGGCTGCTAAAGCCAGAAAAATGGAACAATTAGAAACTAAAATATTAAAACATGTCGCGTGAAGATATAATTATTGGTTTGGATATCGGCACCACGTCGGTTCAGACCATTGTGGCTTCAAAGAAAAAAACGCAAGAAGTGCCGCAAATTATCGGCTGGGGCGAGTCTGTTTCACGGGGAGTCCGCCGCGGCATCGTGGTTGATATTGAAGAAGCGGCTTCGGCGATTCGCGAATCGTTTCAAAAAGCCATAAATCACGCCGGCATTAAGCATAATGAAGCGGTTGTCGGCGTTGGAGGAAATCATATTTTTGTAAGACCATCAAAGGGGGTGGTTATTGTGTCTCGCGCCGACAGGGAAATATCAAGAGAAGATATCCAGCGGGCTTTGCTTCAGGCCGAAGCAATTCCCGGAAACCCCAATCGCGAAATTCTGCATAATTTGGCCAGAGGGTGGGCCGTTGACGGCGAAGAAGGTATAAAAGATCCCCTGGGGATGACCGGAATCAAGCTTGAAGTTGACACTTTGATAATTGAAGGCGGCTCTCCGGCCTTAAAAAATCTTAGAAAAGCCGTTAATTTGGCCGGAATCAAAATAAAAGAATTGGTTTTGACGCCCCTGGCGGCGGCTTATGCGGTTCTCGGCCCCAGGCAAAAAGAATTGGGGACTTTGGTTTTGGACATCGGCGGCAGCACCACGGGCCTGGTTATTTTTGAAGAAGGAGATATTTTTCACGCATCGGTTGTCGGATTTGGTTCGTCTCACGTTACCCATGATTTGGTTTATGGCCTTCAAGTCGACGTTGACACGGCTGAAAAAGTTAAAAGATTACACGGTTCGGCTTTGGCCGAAAGCACCAGTTCAAGGGATATTGTGGATTTAAAGAAACTCGGAGGGGAAAATTCAATATTAAGGCGGGAAGTGGCCGCGATTTGCGAAGCCAGATTTTCAGAAATTTTTGAAATGGTCCAAAAAGAACTGAAGAAAGTCGGTCGGGCCGCCATGCTTCCGGGCGGCGTGGTTTTAACCGGCGGCGGCTCTAAAGTGCCAAGAATTGATAAATTGGCAAAAAAAGAATTGGGGCTGCCCTGCGCCAGGGGGGTGGCTCAGAGTATTTTGGGGCCGGAAGAAATTGTTCAAGACCCGCTTTTCTCAACAGCCTTGGGTTTGATTGTCTGGGCTTTTGATGAAAATATTTTAGAAAGAGCGCCGATTGCCGATGCCTCATCGGGCTTTATGTCCTGGTTTAAAAACACCTTTATCCCTTAATTTTTAAATTTGCCTTTTTATTTTAAAAAGTGATATATTATTATCGCTATTATTTTTTAGAAATTAGGATTTAGAAATTTTTGCCATATGCCTCATGTAAAACCTGAAATAGAAACCTTTGCCCGCATAAAAGTTGTCGGTGTTGGCGGCGGTGGCGGCAATGCCGTCACCCGGATGTTTAATTCCCAAATCAAAGGCGTTGATTTTGTCGCGGTTAATACCGACGCTCAAGACCTTAAGCATGCCAAAGCCAATGTTAAAGTCCATATCGGGAAAAATTTGACCAAGGGGCTTGGCGCTGGCATGAATCCGGATATTGGCCGGCAGGCGGCCGAAGAAAATCGAAACGAAATCCAGGACGCTTTAAAGGGCGCCGACTTGATTTTTATAACCTGCGGCCTTGGCGGCGGCACCGGTTCCGGCGCCTCGCAAATCATTGCCGACGTTGCCCGTGATGTCGGCGCGTTGACCCTGGCGGTGGTTACCAAGCCATTTTCTTTTGAAGGAAAAAAACGCATTGCCATCGCCGAGGAGGCGCTGGTTTCGCTGCGCGACAGGGTTGACACCTTGATTACCATTCCTAATGACAAGGTTTTAAGTTTGATTGATAAAAACACTTCGCTTGTCGAGGCCTTCAGCATCGTTGACGACATCTTGCGTCAGGGAGTCCAGGGGATTGCCGATTTAATAACATTTCCGGGCATTGTCAATGTTGACTTTGCCGACATTAAAACCATCATGTCTGAGGCCGGGCCGGCTTTAATGGGAATTGGCCGGGCCAATGGCGAAGACAGGGCGACGGCCGCGGCTAAATCGGCGATTAATTCTCCGCTTTTAGATATTTCTATAAATGGGGCGCGCGGGGTCTTGTTTAATGTGTCGGGCGGAGCCGATTTGAGCATGAACGATGTTAATGAAGCTGCTAAAACAATCACCGAATCCATCGATTCCGAGGCCAAAGTAATTTTTGGCGCCACCTGCGACAATCGCCTTAAAAAAGGCGAAGTCAAAGTAACGGTCATTGCCACCGGTTTTGGCAGTGGCAGGAATAATGGCAACGGCAATCCGGTAATCATTGCCGCCGGCAATCATAGAAATTTGGAGAATTTAATGCCAAGGAAACCAGCTGTCAATGTTGAAATTATTGACGACGGGGAAGAATGGGACATGCCGGCGTTTTTGCGGCGCAAAAAAGACAAAGAAAAGGATGACAAAAAGTAAAATTTTTCTTTTAATTCTTCTGAGCATTATCGGAGGCATAGCTTTGCATTCATTCACAAAAACTCCCCCGATGGTCATCGGGGGAGTTTTTGTTTTCGGAACTCTTGTCTTAATAAAATCCTTTCTAAATAAAGAGTGCGGTGATTTTTTGCCAAAAGTCGCCTTTGGGACGATGATTCTGTTTTTATCACTCGGTCTTTTTAGAAGCGCCGAAGTTTCCAAAAGCGCCAACGCGGTCAATCGGGATTTTGCCGGGAAAAAGATTATTTTTTACGGCCAAGTCGCTTCTGAATCCGACAAGCGGCTTAATTTTTCCCAATATGTTTTAGAAAATGAGAGAATCGGCCGCGTTCTTGTTAAAACCGATTTATATCCCGAATATTTTTACGGCGACATTTTAAAAATTACAGGCACGGTTCTTGAGCCGGAATCCCAAATCGGCGACGCGGATTTTGATTACAAAAATTATCTGGCGAAAGACGATATTTATTTCATAGTAAAGCACCCTCAAATTGAATTTATAAGACGGGGCGATAAAAATCTGCTTTTTTATCTTCTGACCGTAAAGGCGTCTTTTGTTGAGAAAATTAATAAGATTCTTCCCGAGCCCCAAGCGTCGCTTTTATCCGCGCTTCTTGTCGGCGCCAAGCGCGCTTTGCCGGAGGATTTAACTTCGGCTCTCAAGAAACCTGGCACCAGCCACATTGTGGCAATTTCCGGTTACAATATTTCTATTATCAGCGTCATGATTTTAAATTTTTTGGGATATCTGCTTCTGCCTCGGCGGTTGATTTTTTGGCTGGTTGCCGCCGTTATTTTACTTTTTACTTTGATGACCGGCGCCGAGGCCTCGGCGGTGCGGGCGGCGATCATGGGCGGGCTTTTAATGATAAGCCGGCGCGAGGGTCGATTTTATGACGTCACCAACGCCGTTGTTTTGGCCGCCGCAATAATGCTTTTTATAAATCCGCGGCTTTTGCGCTACGATGTCGGTTTCGAGCTTTCATTTTTAGCAACCATGGGACTGATATATATCGCGCCTTATTTTCAGGAGCGGTTTTCCAAACTTCCTAATTTTTTATCTTTCCGCGACAATTTAACGGCTACGGTTTCGGCTCAAATCGCCACTTTTCCGGTTATCTTTTTTGTATTCGGCGTTTTTTCTTCGGTGGCGGTTTTGGCCAACGTTTTAATTTTACCGGCGATACCCATGACAATGCTTTTCGGGTTTTTAGGAGGTCTTGCGGGCTTTGTGTCCTTAAAACTGGGGGCGATTTTAATTTCGCCGGCTTATTTATTTCTTTCTTATCAAGCGTGGCTTATTAAAACTTTAGCGATGATTCCGTTTGCGTCCCTATGAAATATAAATTAATAAAAATTTTACTGATATTTTTTGTCTCCGTAATTATAATTTCCGGATTTTTATTCTTAAGCAAAAATACCGACCGGTTTTTAGAGATTGATTTTTTGGATGTCGGCCAGGGAGACGCCATTCTCGTAATTACGCCGGAAAATCAAACAATGCTTATTGATGGCGGCCCTAACAATAGAGTTCTCCAAAAATTAGGCAAATACCTGCCAATGCTTGAAAAAAGAATTGATATTGTCTTGTTGACCCATCCTCACGCCGATCATGTCGCCGGCCTTGTCGAGGTCTTAAAAAGATATAATGTCGGCGCGGTTATTTTAAGCGGCGTCGAATTAAAAACCGAGGTTTATTCCGAATTTTTAAAAATAACTCTGGAAAAAAATGTTCCAATTATTATCGCCGAAGCCGGTCAGGCGATTCATTTTGATGAGAATCTTGAATTTGATATTTTGGCGGGAGTGGATGGCGGTGAGAAAGTTTTTAATAAAAACAGCGAAGGATTCGGAGTAAGAGGCAACGACGTCAATGATGCGTCAATTGTTGGGAAATTGATATTTTCCGCCAAAGGCGGATCCGCCTCTGGCGGAAAAGATTTTTCTGTAATATTTATGGGCGATGCCACTTCAAAAATAGAAAATCAACTCTTGGCATACGGCGAAAATTTAGAGTCGGATATTTTAAAAGCCGGTCATCACGGCTCAAAATATTCTTCTTCGCTGTTATTTTTAAAGTTTGTCTCGCCAAAGGCGGCGGTTATTGAAGTCGGCGCAAAAAATCGCTACGGTCATCCAACTGAAGCAACTTTAAGCCGGCTAAAAATGATCAATGCAAATATTTTCCGCACCGACCAAAACGGCGACATCAGAGTTTTAAGCGACGGCTTCACAACCAACATCTACAAAGAAAAATAAAATCACCCTTATTTCAGGTGATTGTTCAGAGTTTTAACTATTTATTCCGCCTTTCTCATATTTCTTTAAAGGCATTGGCTACGGGATTATCAAATTCTTTTGCCAAGGTCAAAACGACGTTTTCGAAGCTCTTGTGGGGCGTCGGCTTGATTTTATTGCGGTTGATAATTACAAATTTTTTAAAATTACTGCGCACTAAGGCGAAGAACATTCCAATATCAAACATCGAACCCACACTGCCCTTATCGTACCAGATGTGAATTTCGTTGGCCCAAAGCATTTTCTGGCGATTAAAGGTGATTATTTGAATTCCAATTTTGTCGGTATTTTGATAGGGGTTATCTCTTGCGGGCCAATAAACTTCATGTCCTTCTTTTTCCAGTTTAGCAACACAAGCTTTAATGGCATTTTGAGTTTTTGTCCATCGATCTTCAATACCAAAGAGAGTTTGAAAGACAGTCTGTAATATACGTCTTAAAAATTCAACATGAGGACGCCTGATCGGACAAACAACAAAAATTTTTCTCACTTCAGCTCCAAATCCGCTAACCGGTCCACTGCCAGCACTCATTTTTTACCCCCCCAATTTTATTTTAAAGGCCAAAAATAATAAACTTAATTTAATCCAATAAAAATTTATTGTCAATAAATATTTTTTGTGATAAATTGTCTTTATTATGGTTAAAAAAATCGCCGCCTACGCTAAAGCTTCGGCGGGCCAAGCCAAACAGGAACGCACCGTCATTTTAATTAAACCTGACGGGGTAAAAAGAGGGCTTATTGGAGAAGTAATTTCTCGAATTGAAAAACGCGGCCTTAAGATAATAGCGCTTTCAATGATAAGCCCGACGCGAAAGCAAATTGACGAGCATTATCCCAAAGACCAGGCATGGGTGAAGCGCTTGGGCGAAAAATCTTTGGCGACCTACGCCAAATACGGCTGGGACGCCAAAGAAGAAATGGGGACCGACGATCCGATGAAAATCGGCAAGTCGGTGCGCGGCTGGATTTTGGATTTTATGACTTCCGGGCCGAGTGTCAAAATAGTGGTTGAGGGTATTCATGCCGTTGAGATGGTGAGAAAACTGGTGGGTAATTCCATTCCGGCTTTAGCAGAAATGGGCACCATCCGCGGCGATTTTTCAGTTGACTCGGCGGCTTTAGCAAACAAAAATCAGCGCGCGGTTCATAACCTCATCCACGCTTCGGAAACATCGGAAGAATCGGCGCATGAATTGTCTTATTGGTTTTCTCCTGAAGAAATTTTTGATTACAAAAGAGCGGAAGAGGATATTATGTTTTGAGATTTTATCTAAAATTTACCCCGAAGTCCGACTTCGGGGATTTTTGAAGTCGGACTTCTGTGATACAATTAAAGTGGCTATGGAGAGTTGTTTTGTAAGATTTTGGGCTAATTAAATATATTCGGGAGTCCTACATTGCCCCGATCCTTGGATTGCGGGTTGCGGACACCCACTTGGCGAAATGCCAAATTTATCTTTAAGATGACTTTCCAAGCCGCCAAAAATCCCCCGCCACGGCGGGGGATTTTTGGTTTGCTCCCTTCGGGGTGCCGAGAATCGAACTCGGACTACATGCACCCCATGCATGCGTACTACCACTATACTACACCCCGTTTTATTTCTTGGGTTTAGCCATTGCCTTGATGCACTTGGTGCAGGCCTTTATTCTTGTTTTTTCAGAAGCTAAAAGTACCCATTGAAGATTGGGATATTTTCTTTTTTTAGCGGCGGGGTTATACTTACCGCGGAGTTTGTTTCGCGGCGTAAGAAGCATTGAGCTCTTGCCGCAAATCTCGCAAATTTTAGACATAGTTTCTTTTTTCTACCATAAATTTTAAATTTAAGCAAATGGAATCAATTTTATTTTTTATTTTTGCTTTATTAGTTTTGCTGTTTTCGGCGATTATTCACGAGGTAAGCCACGGATTTTCGGCCAAGGCTCAGGGCGACAGTACCGCCGAAGCGGCCGGCCGCTTAACTTTAAATCCTTTGCCGCACCTTGATCCTTTCGGCTCAATACTTCTGCCGCTCATTTTGGCGTTGCCGGCGCTTTTCGGGGCGCCGGTTATAATAATCGGCTGGGCCAAACCGGTGCCCTTTAATCCAAATAACTTAAAAAATAAAAAATGGGGGCCGGCCTTGGTGGCTTTAGCCGGCCCCGCTGCCAACATTGTTTTGGCGATTATTTTTGGTCTCGTAATAAGATTTTTTAGTATTTCTTTTTTGCCGGCGCTCGGGCTTTTTTTGGCGATTATTGTATGGATAAATCTTCTTTTGGCGATTTTTAATCTAATTCCGATTCCACCACTTGACGGCTCAAAAATTTTATTCGCCCTATTCCCTTATTCTTGGCGAGACATTGAGGTTTGGCTTGAGCGATATGGCTTTATTCTGATTTTACTTTTTATTTTTTTCGGATTTAACCTTATTTTACCGGTTATTTTCTTTTTTTTCCGGTTAATCACCGGCCAGTCCTTTCTATTTTAAAAACTTGACCAAATTGGCTGGTTAGGGTAGCATTAAAGGTACAACAAGGATCTCTGCTAAGGCGGGGATCTTTTGTTTAACCTAAATATGAGTAAAACATCAAAATTTGTGATAATTGTGCTGATTTTGGCTCTAAATGGGCCCGTTCAGGAGGTTGCCAACGCTTGGACCGTAAATGACATTCTTTCTTTTATGAATAGGCCTGAAGCCGCAGGCTTTTATCTCATGGCCGGCGACTCAATTATGACGGTAAACATTCCTGCGCTGAAAATTGCGAAGGTGGTTCTGACGGCTTATTCTTCAACGCCCGACCAAACCGACTCAACGCCGTTTATCACGGCTCTTGGCACGCGGACGCGCGACGGCGTGATTGCCGCAAACTTTTTAGCCTTCGGGACTAAAGTTCAAATTCCGGAAATTTTCGGGGACAAGGTCTTTACCGTTGAAGACCGGATGGCAAAAAAACATGATGACAAAATTGATATTTGGTTTCCCGAAAGGCGATTAGCCAAAAAATTTGGCATCCAAGAAGCGGAAGTAATAATTCTTGATTAATGGGCGAGGCGAGAGTCGAACTCGCACGAGGTATTACCCTCAAAGGATTTTAAGTCCTTCGTGTCTACCATTCCACCACTCGCCCCAAGGCGTGGGCGGGAATCGAACCCGCGTATAAGGGTTTTGCAGACCCTTGCCTTGCCACTTGGCTACCACGCCCTATTTTTTACTCGCATATTTTGCCACGGCTTTTAGCGCTCCGTCAATCGTGCCTTTGAATCTAAAACCAGCCGCGAATTTATGGCCGCCGCCGTCAATTTTCATCGCAAGCCGCGCAACGTTGTAATTTTTATCGGACCGGCTTCTTAATCTTCCGCGGATTCTATTTCTGCTCTCTTTAATCAGAAGAAGCGCGAAACGGCCCTCTTTTAAATTTCTCAACCATTCAATAACAATATTTCCGACATCGTCAATCATTAAATGATGAATATTTAATTCTTTCCTTTTCAACCACGAATAAACAAAATCACCCTTAACTGCGTGTTTGGCGCGATTTAAAATCTTACCGGAAAGCTTTATCGCGGCTATTTTTACTCGGCCGTTTACAATGTTATCAATTTTATCAGGCCTTACACCGAAGCGCATTAAATCAACAATAACTTCAAGTGGTTTTTTAACTTTTACATATTTGAAAAATCCCGTGTCGGTTAAAATTCCGACTGCCAATGCCTCAGCGATTTTTTTATCAATTTTAAATCCCATAGCCTTGAAATAATCGTATAACAATTCGCAGGTGGCGGAGCTTTCGGGACCGATAATACCGAAGTCGGCATCCTGGTCGGCAAACAAATGATGGTCAAAAACCAAAAGCGGCGTTTTGGGGTGTTTTTTAAAATAACCTTCAAGCCCCAACTGGCTCTTTGTCCCGTAATCGAGGCCGATAATCAAATCGTAAGCAATTTTCGGGTGTTTTGATTTTATCCGCGGCGCGCCAGGAATAAATTTAAGCGATTCCGGAACGCCGGAAACACACAAAAGATAATGCGGTTTTTTTATTTTCTTCAGATAAAAGCCCAGAGCCGTTAAAGAACCAATAGCGTCGCCGTCGGGTCCCTGATGAGTTGCTACCAAAATCCGCTTGGCTTTTTTGATTATTTTTTCTATTTCTTTAAAATTTAAATTACGCATGTTATCTCTTCTGTACTTTTTTGATTAACTTCTCTACTTCTGAAGCCTCTTCCGGATTCTTGTCGTGTTTAAAAATTATTTTCGGCACCGGCCTGACTTTAAAATTTTTATTTAATTCCTGCTGGATTTTCCAGATTGATTTATTCAATTTTTCCAATATTTTTTTAGCAAAATCCGACGGATAAACGCTGATATAAATTTCACTTTCAAATAAGTTCGGCGCGGTGATAACGCGAGTGATGGTTACCAAAATTCCGGGTTCGGTTTCTAAAAATTCAAATAAGATTTTTCCAAGCTCTTTTTTAATAAGTTCGTCGAACTTAAGCGCTCTTTCTTTAGTCATGGCAGTTTTCTAAAAAGCATGAGGATATCGCCGATGGCGATTTTTGGATCTCCGAAGTCAATTTCAAGGCCAGCTTCTTTTCCCGCTTCAATTTTACCCACCTCCTTTTTTTCCGATTGCAGGCCGGCAATTCGCCCTTGTCCCATTATTATATCATTTCTTATGATTTCAAACCTTGATCCCTTGACGATTTCTCCCGAAATTACTTTACCTCCGACAACTTGGCGGTTTTTTTCCTGCCGGAAAATCGCGAGAACTTGCAAACGCCCGGTTTCCTCCCGCGTTGTTTTTGGCTTTAATTTTTCTTTGATAATCGCCTCGGCTTTGTCTAAAACATCATAGATTATGTTTCCGGAAATCACCGGAATTTTTTCTTTTTCGGTTCCAAAAATTGCCGTTTCGATTTTAACATTAAAGGCGATTATTAAAGCGTCGCCAATAATCGCCGTTTTAAAATCGCTTTCAATAACATTGCCAACCTCGGCTTTTAAAACTTTTATCGCGGCGTTTTCTCCCCCTTCGGGGGATCCCCCGAAGGGGGAGAATTGCATTTTTTCAAAACTTTCTTTTAACGCTTCAACCGAACTTTGAACATCGCCTTTTATTATCAAATGAACGTAATTTGATTTTTCCTCGGTTGACTCAACCGATTTTTCTATCAGTTCCCCGATTTTTTTAGCGACCTTGAGCGTAACGGTGAAGGGGATTTTTTCTGTAATGAATTTATCGCCGATTAAGGGCAGTTCGTTAAAACCGACAACAAGAACCGGCGAAGAAAATGCCGCTTTTTTAATGGGGTTTCCTAAAAAGTTCTCCAGGATTTTTATTTTTCCCGTCGCTGTGCCGCTTAATATGTAATCGCCGGTTTCCATGGTGCCGTCCAGTATTAAAAGCGAAGCGACAAAACCGCGGCGCGAATCCAAATTTGTTTCAATAACAACGCCTTCAGCGGATTTATCGGGGTTTCCCTTTAACTCGCCAAGATCGGCCAAAAGCTCTATTAAATCCAAAAGTTCTCCAACATTGGTTCCCGGCTTGGCCGCGATTTCAACCGAAGGAATTTTGCCGCCCCACGATTCAACCAGAACATCGTGCTCGGCCAGTTCTTTTTTAACACGCTCCGGGCTGGATTCGGGCTTATCAATTTTATTGATAGCGACAATAAAAGGAAGCTCCGCGCTCTTTATATGTTCCAGCGCTTCCAGTGTCTGGGGCTTTACGCCGTCATCGGCGGCCACAACCAAAACGGCGATGTCTGCGGCTTTAGCACCGCGCGCTCGCAGTTTTGAAAACGCTTCATGTCCCGGCGTGTCTAGGAAAGTAATCTTTTTGTTTTTATGGATAATTTCATAAGCGCCGATATGCTGGGTGATGCCGCCGGCTTCGCCTTCGGCGACGCTGGTTTTCCTGATATAGTCTAAGAGTTTGGTTTTGCCATGGTCAACGTGGCCCATCACGACAACAACGGGCGGCCGGGGGATTAAGTTATTATTTTTTTGTTCTGCCATAACCCGAAAATTTTACAACAAAAATTTAAATTTAGCAAACTAAATTGACTATTATCATCCGATCGGCTGATAATGGTCAATTTACAGTAAATTAAATTTGTTTTTTAGATCTAGTTCTGTATCTACGCTCTTCACCTTTAAAAATCTCACATAAGGCGCGAGTTCAAATATTTCGGTAATGAAATCAATTTCAGCTTTACATTCGTATGGATGAATAAATACGCTTTTCTGCATCGGATAAAATCCAAGCTCTTTTAGTTTAGCCGCCAGCGCTTTTCTCCCGGGACTTTTATCTTCGGGGATATCAAAAATCACTAAACGCCACAACTTGTCCCATCTTATCGGCTTTTTAATCTCTATTTTATCTAAATTATATTTCAAAATTTTATTTTTCCCGTTTTCACTTAAAACAAGTTTGACAGTACCGTCTTTGTTTTCTTTATAATCAATCAACTTAGATTGATATAGTCTTTTGATTGACCTTCTAAGGCTTAGTTCGTTTATTTTCTTCCACTCTTTGGCAATCTTTTTTACCACTCTAAAATAAACATCCGGTCGGTGTGTCAATGACAAGGTTAACCCACCCACTAAGAGTAATAAAATTTTCTTTTGCATTGGTCCTAATTCTCTCATCGTTTTTGATATTATCATAACAAATGACTGTTATCAACCGATCGGCTCATAACGGTCATTTTAATTTTGAACATAATATTTGAACATAATGGTTGTTTTAATTTTAAAACCGCTATTTTTCAAGCGGTCATGGTTCCCAATTAAAACGGAAGGTGGAGGATTCGAACCTCCGAGGGGATTTCTCCCCAACCGCATTTCAAGTGCGGCGCATTAGACCGCTCTGCCAACCTTCCATTTCCCCGAGTATTATAAGGCTTTTCGGGCTATCTGAACAGAGCCGAACTCAAATTAATAGCTTTGCGTCACTTCACTTATTCTGAGCTTGTTTTTCCTGTCTCCATTTATTATACGCGTATTCAATTTGATCCATGTGCACCTCATCAATTTCAGACAATTCCGGGAAAACGTTTCGTGCTTTTTCTTCCGCCATTAAAATTACACTCTTTTTTGTTTCTTCGTCCGGGTAAGAAATTTCGTGAACGATTGAATAGAGACATTCTTTCGCTAAATCAGGATCAATCCAATTTGGATCATCTAAAACTTCGACTATCTGTTTCGCGATTTCCCAATCTTCAAGCCCCTCGGACTCTTTTTCGTGTATTTTCAGGTAAGCGTTTTCAAGCGGAGAACGTTTGATTTTTCCATGCTCCTGATTAAAAACTCGATTGATTATTTTATTAAACTGTCTTCCTCTGTCAAATTCGTTTTTAAATTTTTCAAAACTGGCAGCGGCAGGAGAAAAAATTACAGTACCCCAATGAGATTCCTTAGCCACGCCGGTAAGGATTGCGTTAAGCGAATTGAAAATTCGAATATCTTTCGGTTTACAATAATTATTTTTATTAAGTTCATTAATAAGTTTTAATGTGGCGTTGCCTTCTAGTAGAAGAAGATTTTCCGGCTTTACGCAAGTTTTTATTTTTTTAGCCAGACCGGAAAAATCCAAGCATTTATCCGCCCCGCCGGTTATTAAGGTCAATTCATCTTTCCCGCCAAATCTCTCAAGCGCCGCGATTGTCGCGTCGGGGCTTGTTGAGGCCGAATCATTTATTATTTCAAGATTTTTTCCTTTAAAAACAAGTTCTTGTCTGAAAGATGGCTGGGGCAGAGATTTTATTTTTTTTATCAATTCTTTCCACGGCTTTCCGTAAAGATGGGCCCCTAAAAGAGCGGCTAAAAGATTGTATTTCTGATGGCTCGCCAGATTTTTAATCTCATGAACTAGTTTTTTTTGAGAATCATTATTAAAATAAATTTTATTACCGATAAAGTACAAACCACTTTTATTAGCCGGCAATTTTTTCAATGACAAATAATAAATTTTTGGTTTTGGTTTTTTTTCTAAAAATTCTTTCGTGTATTCGTTATCCGCGTTTAGAATTAAATAGTCATTTTTCGTCTGATTAAGAAAGATTTTAGCTTTTTGTTCCAAATATTTATTAAAGTTGCCGTAGCGATTCAAGTGGTCGTTGTACAAATTCATTATAACCGCGACTTTCGGTGGCTTGGCGCTTCTTTTTAAAAATTCCAGTTCAAAAGATGATAATTCCAAAACAAATGGCCATTCTTTGTTTTCCAAAATAGTGAAAAATCCTTTGCCCGGTATATTGCCGCCCAACATTTTCTATCGGTTTCTTATATCTTTTTGCCAGTTTCGCCCAACGGCTGAAAATACTGACGGCCGGATTAAAAACGATAATGTCATTTTTCTTAAAATCCGCTTCGCGGTGCTTTCCCAAAACAAATTCAATTTTATTATTTCCCAATCTTTTAATAACAGGTTCCAAAATTTTCCGCTTTCTTAAATCGGTGATGGTCAGTTTAGATTTTTGGGCAAGAAGAAACTTAGCGAGCGCCTCGCCCCCTCCCAAAATTCCGAGTCCTACCAATAAAATTTTTTTGTTTCGCAAATTCATGCTGGCGGAGAGTACAGGATTCGAACCTGTGCGGGGTTTTTTAGACCCCCGCGGTTTAGCAAACCGCTGCCTTAAGCCGCTCGGCCAACTCTCCAAGAATGCCGCTATTTTACATAAAAAACGGCGGTTTGTAAATAAAATTTTAAAGTTGACAGAATTCTTTTATTGGCGTATACCGCAAACATATAGTACTTTAATTTTCTTAGGGAGGGCTTGAAAATGAGGAAAATCGGAGCATTGATAATGGCGGTTGTTTTTATTCTTCCCGGATGCGCCACTTTTGATAATCAGAAATTTGGAAATAAATTTTTTTCTGAAGAGATTGTTTGGAAAGAATTCAGCGCCAATATCCGCGTTTGGCTTAAAGACGGAATTAACCTTCTTAAGTCCGACGACTTGATTTCAAAATTTGGCGGGCCGGTAACGACGATCCAATTTTTGGAAGGCGTTGCCCTGGAGTGGGAATATAGAGAAATTTATAAGAAAAAAATTGATTATATTATCGGCCAGTCCCAGAGTTCGATTGAAAACATGTATGTGTTAATGGCGGTATTTAATGACGCCGATAAACTTTCAAATTTTTCTATTAGCCAAACCAATCGTGATGGCAAGGGGCAAATTTGGACCTCAAAGCAAATTATTGAAATGACGGGAGCGGCGGCTTTCATTTATATTGGCGGCCGTTGGATGGGAAGAACAATTGACAGGGCGGTCATAAAAGGCCGAGAAGCCGCGTCATAAAATTTCAAAACTCTTTAAGCCCGCGGGCTTAAAGAGTTTTTTAACAAAAATGAAAATCCCCCGTCCCGCAGTGCGGGACGGGGCTTTGGTTCCGCCGTTTGGTGGTGTTACTGATCGTAATAGTAAATTTTCCAAACCCCACCTTCTCGGCGGAGTTTGAAAAGATAGGAGACTGAACCCGACCAGTCGCGGTCGCCGACGCCACGCTTGATGACGTCTACAATGTAGGAGACCTCGGCGGTATTGCCCGATATCTCCACATTCAGATTCCGCATCGTGCGGATTCTTGAGGATTTGTCCGCACTCTTCTTTGCGGTATATTGTCGCCAGTAGCTTTCAGCGGTGTGCGACCCGCCGATGTACGACGACTTCAAAACAACATCTTTGGTGGTAACAACCATAAACTCAGCAAGGGTTTTGGCCGCGTAGAAAGCGTCTACGGTGGCCATCACCTCTTGTTTTTCAGGCGGCAAGACCGCCTTCATTTCGTTGTAGGTGGTGGCGCAGCCCGACAGAGCCAGGCCGACCGCAACCGCGATCAGAACTCCAATCAGGAAGTTGGCTCGCTTCATGGGATTCCTCCTCGGCTCTCTTGAGCCATTTTCGGGGTTTTTAGTTATTCGAGAACCAAACCTATTTTTATACCATAATTATATCTTATTTTTCATCCCTTGTCAAATTGTTATTTTTATGGTACAATTGAGGCACGAGTGAAGTTCTGGAACAAAAAAGCCAAAAATCCCAAAAAACCGGCGGTAAATCCGCCAAAAGGAGGATGTCATGAACGAGCTCGCGTTTGCTCTGGTTGTATGGATCAGCAGCGTAACCGGCTACCCCGTGCCATCTACGGCGGACTTGCCAGAGATCATGCAGATGACATCGGCCGAACTGAAGGTCAAGGTGATGGGTGCAAACGCCGAGAAGTCCGATTATGAAATTCTTGGCGGCTACGACGTGAAGGAAAATAAGCTCTATCTGAGCACGAGTTTCAATCCGCAGAACATCAGGAGCCAGAGCGACCTCGTTCACGAGTTGGTGCATTTCCTCCAGGTGCGCAATCGGACTCGCCAGCCCCTGTGCGACAACGGCGATGAAGCTGAGGCCTACACGGTCGAAAACCAATGGATGAAGGAACATGGTTTGCCGCCCGCAGTTCCCGAGCAGCACATTGTGCTCATGAGTCTTTGCAACGTTGACAGCGTTGATGACGCTGTAGCAATTCTCAAGAGCGAGATGCGCTAAGTTAACCGTGGGCAGGAGAACCGCCGGCCCCATTCCAACTCGGGATGGGGCTTTTCATTTTTGTCTGAAATTTTTTGGATAAAAATCAGAGTTTATGATTATATTATTCATATGAAGATACTCCATATTTTGCCTCCGACAAATATCGGGCCGATTGATAAAAAATTACACACAGCCGGGATGATTCATTCCGTCTGGCTTTTGGATAAGTTTCTAACGAAAAGAGGGTATGAATCTTATGTTGCTTGGAGCAAAAACAGTAAAATTTGCGGTCGGCTCATACCGATAATAAATAACCTAACAGTTGATAGAATTCGCGAACCTAAAAAAGATTTTTTTACCAATTATTACGAAAAAATTTTTGACTTGGTTAACGATTCTGATTTTGATATTATCCATAACCATAAAAGGTTTATGGATTCATCAATTCCATATCTGACATTTACCGTTGCCCTGACTAAAAAACAGACAGATGGCTACGTTAAGGGCGGTTATCAGGTTGATAAGATTATCAATAATGGTATTGACATAAATGAATATCAAATAGGAAAAGGCAGACGGGAATTTTTACTAGCGATTGCCAGGATACTTCCCGATAAAGGCCAGGATGTGGCAATAAAAGTTTCTCGGCAAACCGGATTGCCTCTGATTATTGCCGGCGATATTTGGGATAAAAAATATTTTCATGAAAAAGTCGAGCCCCATATTGATGGAAAAAAAATAAAATATCTTGGCCCGGTGGATTTTGAAACAAAGATAAAGCTTTATCAAGGGGCCATTGCTTTGCTTGTGCCCGTTGAATGGGAGGAGCCATTTAATTTAACAATGGTTGAGGCGATGGCTTGCGGGACGCCCGTAATCGGCTACAATCACGGCGCGATTGCCGAGGTTATTAAAGACGGGGAAACAGGATTTGTCGTTAGTAATGTCGAAGAAATGACCGAAGCGGTAAAAAAAATTTCCGGCATTAATAAAAATATTTGCCGGGATTATGTGAAAGACAATTTTAATATAGAAAAGGTTATTGATGGATACGAAATGATATATAAGCAAGTGGCAGAAAGGAAAAAATTTCATTCATTTATATATCCGCTAACGAAAATGGGGATTGCGAGTAATAAAAATCTAAGTTGGGTCGGTTCTTATATAAGGAAAAATATTATTAATTTCTGATTATTCCAAACGGGATACAAATGTTCTTTTTTTACCATCGGGTCCGATCGGTATTTCTTTCAGTATCGATATCGATATATCTGTGTCTTTTCCGAGAATATTTTTAGCATCATGAATTATTTTGTCCTTTATATCTTTTTTAAAAAAATCTTCAGATTCTGAAACTATATTAAAAACTATTTTATCTTCAGTTTCTTGAACAACCTGATACTGTTTTATTTTATCCGTGAACTGCCAAATCGCAGGCCCGATTTCAAGAAAATGACTCTGCTTTCCATTAGGCAGAATTATTATTTCTTTAAGCCGTCCTTTGAAAGTTAGAATCGGTAAAGTTCGGCCGCATGCGCAAGGTCCCGGAATTATTTTTCCTTGATCTCCAACAAGATAACGAATAAACGGCATGATTTTATTTTCAAACATTGTAATGGCAATATTGCCAGTATGACCATGGGGCAATTGATAACCACGTTCATCAACAATTTCCAAATATAGCCACTCGCTATTTATATGAAAATTTCCAAACTCGCATTCTTGAGCGATTGTCATATTTTCTTTTGTTCCATAAGAACGGAATACCGGGCATCCGAGGGATTGCTTTATAAACTTTGATTCTTCCGGAGACAATGGCTCGGCTGCCGCGATAACAGCCTTAATATTGTGATTTATGCGGTCATTTTTTATGAGCTTGGCTAAGTGAATAAGAAAAGAAGATAAACTTTCCAAAATTACAGGCATAGAAGCAATCAAGGGATATAAATCAAATTTTTTTTGCTCCAGCTCCCTCGGACTTGTGTAACTAAATAATATTCCTTCGGATTCCAAACCCGGATGGTTTGATTTCATTATTTTTATAATCTGTCTGGGCTTACCGCAATACCAGTCTAAAAATCGATTGCGAATTGCCAATCTTCTGTTTAGCATTCCAATATCGCCATGAAATTTAAATGGTATTCCGGTTGATCCTGATGTACTTTTCAAATAAGAATTTTTTTCCGACACGTTTTTTACAGAGCACAATTTAGGAAAAGCCATTTGGAGTTCGGTTTTTGATATTGTTGTAATTTTTTGAATATCTTCCAATTTGTTAAAATCAACATTAGGGTTGAAATTTGCATTTTCAAATTTTTCTTTCCAAAAAATGACATTGTTGTACGAAAATATTAATAGATTTCTGATTTGTTTGATTTGGAGCCCCTCCATTGATTTTTTGGAAAAATACTGGCTATATTTAAGACATGCGGTATCTATGTTCGTCAGGATTTTTTTAATATAAATATTAGGCGAATAATCCAATTTAAATAAGCTCCAAAAACTATTATCGCGCCGTGTTAACATTATTGAGATTATGCTCCGTATCATTAAGATTAATTATATACCTTTTTTATGAAGGACTGTCCAAATAATAACGCCGACATCGGTTTTATCGCGCAGGTGCCGTATCATTTTTATGTTTTTAAAAATATCATAAAACATCTTTCCGATGCGGAATTTATTGTCGGCGAACCATATTCGTACGATGAACCGCCAGAAATACAATCCAAGCGTCTCGGAGGGCTAATTGATCTGATAGAAAAAGAAAAAATTCCTTGGAGGTTTTTTGATTTTGAAAAAGATCGTAATCCCAGAAATAATTTTTTTGAAAAATATAATATTTTAGTAGCCACAACTGCCAATGGCATTATCACATCGCCGCTGATAAAATCAATTAAAAAAGTTCGGGTTCAGTACGGCCAGAGCAAGGACGCTTTTGAATTCGGCGATTGGAACAGATATTTTGATTTAATTCTTGCACAAGGTCCGTATTCAGCGCAACATTTTAGAGCATTAACTCAATGCGTGGAAATCGGCTTCCCTAAATTCGACGATTGGTTTAACGGCAAAATTGACGGCGCGGACGCAGGAGAACTGAAAAGCAAAATGGATCCGCGAAAAAAAACACTATTGTATTTGCCGACGCACGGCGCGCTTTCTTCGCTTGAAAAATATCAAGAACCTCTTTTGTCATTAAGGAACAAGTACAATATTTTGGTCAAATTTCATCCTCGCACAGTTTGGTATGATTCGGGGCAAGTTTTGTTTTACAAAAATAATGGCTTTGCAACTTATGACGATTCTGCCGATATTTTACCGATGCTGAAAATTGCCGATATCGTTATCAGTGATAGCGGCGGCGCAGCTTTTGACGCTCTTTTGGCGGAGAAATCTTTAGTAATTTTGGACGTTCCCATAGCCGCGGAAGAAACGGGAGAACTACAAACTCAAGAAAACAGCATAGAACAGGTTATAAAAAGAGAGAGGAAACGAATTGGGCCGGTTGTTGATTCGCCGGATAAATTGGAATCGGCCTTAGAAATCGCGGAACAGGAATTTTTTGAAGAACGGCGACGAGAATGGCGAGGGAAATTATTTTCATTTGTTGATGGTAAAGACGGCGAGCGCGCCGCCAGAGAGATTTTAAGATTTAAAAACAGAGGCCCCAATTATTCTGTTATTATCCCAACGTTTAATCGTTGCCAATCCTTAATTAAAGCTCTTAATTCTACTATAAATCAAACCATCTCGGCCTCTAATTACGAAATCCTTGTTGTTGACGACGGATCTGCTGACGACACAAGTGAAGTTGTTTCGGAATTCCAAAAAAAGCATCCGAATGTCAAATATTTTTACCAACAGAATGGCGGCCCCGCTAAAGCACGCAATAAGGGAATTAAAGAATCTAAAGGTGAAATTATCTTTTTCACCGACGACGATTGTGTTGTTCCGCCGAATTGGATGGAAACCTTGCTTGATGGATTTGAGAGGTACCCAGGTGTCGCAGGTGTGGGAGGTTGGTACCAGCCGGCAAATAAATCATTGGCGGATAAATATTTTCAAAGATATTTAGATTATTTTGATCGGCAAAATAATATTGGCATGATGGATACCGAAATTAAATCAAACATTTTTGGATATAACCTTGCGGGTAATACTGCAAACATGGCTTATAAAAAATCTGTTTTGGAAGAAGTAAGTGGATTTGATGAAAAGCTTTATTTCGTCGGTGGCGTGGATTGGGAATTAAAAAAAAATATCCAAAACCGCGGCTATTATCTTTTGTATGTTCCTTTTATGGTCAATCATTTTAAAAATTTTAACGCGCGAACTTTTATTAAAAAATTCTTTAATCGGGGCCGCGGATATCATTATATGATAAAAAAACATCCCGATTTAAGAAATAGTTCTTACTACAATGTTAATCTCATAAATCTTTTGGAGCAAACGGTGAATTATGCGTTAAATGGTAACAAATTTTTACCTCTTCATTTTCATTTTTTGGCCTTGCTTTGCGTTTTTTGCGGCCGGTTTTATGCTAAATATATTAATCAATTCAGTAATATTCCTAAAATTCTACTTAATGCGTCAGATAATTTTGAAATCGTTAAAAAAAAGACAGGCGAAGAAAGAATTTTTACAACCAAGATTCGGCCGTTCAAATGTTGCGATACAAATACGCGAATACATACTAATAATACGAATAATACTAATAAGATAAAATATTCCATCATCATCCCGACATTTAATCGTTGCCAATCCTTAATCAAAGCTCTTAATTCTACTATAAATCAAACTATCCCAGCCTTTAATTATGAAATTATTGTTATTGATGACGATTCGACGGATGATACAAAATCTCAAATTTCCCGCCTTCGCCAAGGCTTTGGCGGGCAAGCAAAACCGGAAATAAGATATTTTAAGATTGAACATGGTGGCCCCGCCAAAGCCAGAAACAAGGGAATTAAAGAATCTAAAGGTGAAATTATCTTTTTCACCGACGACGATTGTGTTGTTCCGTCGAATTGGATGGAAACCTTGCTTGATGGTTATAAAAGATATCCCAATATTGTGGGAGTTGGGGGGTGGCTTATAGAACCAAAAGAAACATTAAGAAAGAGTTATTTGGCAAGATATATACACTATATTCATTTTTGTATTGATTATTTTCCGGCGTGGACATTATTTAACTGCGAGATTTTAAGCAACGATCCCGAACGGGGATTAGGCAACTTTGCTGGCAATACGGCCAATCTGTCCATAAAAAGGGATATTTTGGAACAAATGAGCGGTTTCAGAGAAGATTATTATTGGCCGGGAAGCGAGGACTCGGATTTGTCTTTCAGGATTCTCAATGCCGGCTTAAAACTTCTATATGTGCCATTTCACGTTGAGCATATTAAAAATATAGATTTATGGGGACTTATGAAATTATTTTTCAAACGCGGCGCCAATTTTTATCTTTTTCTGAAATTTAATAAAGAAGCGTTGGATAAAATTAACGCCGGTAATCCGGAAAATTACGATACTTTCCCGATACTTATAAGGCGATTATTTTATCGGCCGCAAAAATTTTTGACCCTATTGCAGTTTTTAAGCCATAAATTGGGAATGGTTTATATGAAAAATAAATTAGGTGAATAATTATGTATTCTGTCGTTATTCCTACTTATAATCGTTCGGGCTCTCTTTTAAAAACACTATCCTCTGTTGTTAATCAGACGTTGCCCACGGATAATTATGAAGTTCTAATTATCGACGACGGCTCAATCGACAATACCGAAGAAATAGTAGCAAGGTACAAGCAGCAAGTAGCAAGTCCGGAAATACGGTATTTTAAAATTAAACACGGCGGATCAGCGGCAGCTAAAAATTTTGGAATAAAACGGGCGAGGGGCGAAATCGTCTTTTTTACCGACGACGATTGCGTTGTTCCCAAAAACTGGATGGTGACGCTTTTGGACGGCTACAGGAGATACCCAGAGGTGGTTGGTGTGGGGGGATATTTCAAGCCGCCGGACGGCGAGAATAGATTTTTTCAAAAGATGGCTTATTTAATAAACACCCTGGCCGATTCCTTTAATAAAGAAAAGATTATTGACAATTTCTTTTCTTCGGCGGCTTTTTCCGCCAATGTTTCGTATAAAAAAGATATCTTGGAAAAAACAGGCGGTTTTGACGAAAACATTTCGGCTACGGCCAGCGTGGAATTAAGATACAGATTAATTGCCAAGCAAAAAGAAAAAATTCTCTGTATTCCGATGTTTGTCACGCATCATTGCGATTTGAATTTTTTCGGATACATTAAAAAACTTTTCCGCCAGGGCCGATGCAAACAATATTGCAATGACAAATATTTTAGAGGTAATCCGCCGCTGGCGTTTGACGTAACTTTTTGGCGCGCGTCAAAAAAATTGTTTGTTGCGTTTCATAATATTTTAAAAATAAAAGATGTAAAAAAACCGGATTTGCCGGCGATTTTTATCTTTTTATTTTTGGAAGCATTCCTCAATGCCGCCGGCGGATCTGTGGAAAAATATTTTAGTAAATTATGATATTATGGTATTCTATAAATTAGTATATTAGTATCGTATTATTAGTATCATATAAATATGTTCAAAAAAATATTTAGATTTTTGCGCTTTTCGGTTTTAATAGTGTCATTTTTGTTTTTATTACTACCCTTTATGTTTTTTTCAGTTTTAAATAAAGGAGTTAAAAAAGCGAAACACCTGCTCGGGTTTAAAAAATCAGCCGACGATCAGTCGTTTTTTGATGATATAGACAATCAAGCATGGGCTGATATGCCGGGCGGCGGCGGCGGCGGCGGCGGCTCAACGCCGTTTTTGGCCGTTTGGAATGGTAAAGAATATATTTTTGAAAATGATATTTTGTTTTCCGCGAACGACAACTATAGCCCCAGTTTGATAAAATCAAAAATCCGTTATGAAAGCGGGTTTTGCGGTCCCGATTTATATAAAATCAAAACCAATCCGAAAATAAGCGAAACCGGCGAAATAAAATTTCAAATGCAGGAACGCGATCCCGAAGAAAGCTTCATTGATCATTTAAAAGTTTTTAGAGTTACCCATGAAAAAAACAGGGAAATTTTGGTTGATAACAAATATGAAAAATTTTATTCTCTTGAAAAAAACAAAATTGAAAAAGCGATTTTGCCGGAACAAATTTCAATCAACGGCAAAAAAGCCGAACCCGAGAAAATATTCGGAAAATCTTTTTTAGAAGAATCAAACGGCATCCGGCTGCGTTACCGGCAGAATGTTTTACTTAGTTTTAAAGGCGTAAAATCCGGCAAAAACAATCATCTGATTCTTAAAGTCCAAGAAAGGGGGTGGTCGCCCGTTGCTAAAACTTTGTTTACGGTTTTTCCGGCAACGCGGTTTTTGGCGTTTGCTTTCGCGGGGTTTGTTTTGTCTTGGTTTTTTGGCACCGCCGCTTCAATTTTGCCGTTTATTATTCTCCAAGATGGCAACAAGAGTATTAATTTGTTTTATAAAAATCGCAACTCCTTTAAATTTTTCGGCAGCGTTCACCCCCGGATGAAAGAATCGGTTGAATTGGTTTCTATTCCCGAGCAAGCGATTTCGGCTGATGGGCGGGTTGATCTGAATCTTGAATGGACCAGAACCCACCATTTGGTTTCCATAGGGATAATTGATTTTGTTGAAGACAAAAGCCGAAACTATGAAATTGAGGAATTAAAATTGATAAAAGCGATTCATAACGGAAACGGCAAAAACCACGCTTCTTTATTGGGCAGCCGCGATTTAAATTATCTTCACACCGTTCAGGGCGACACCGTTGATTTAGTTTTTAGGTCTCAAACAAATAATGACAAAAACGACAAGCGATACACCTATCTTTTTTCCGCGAGCGGTTTTTATACCGATTTGAGGCCCCAATATCAAATATCATTTAAAAATTTATTTTGGCTTTTAAAAGAAGAAATTAAAGCATAAAGCTATATGGATTTTTTCAAAAATTTTTGGGTTAGAATCGTTATTATAATAATTTTTTTAACGCTGGCGGCTTTTGGCGGCTGGTACTGGTTCGCTAATATATATCAAAAATCGGCGGTTAACTTTTATCCTTCAAAAATCTCTTTTAGTGTCGATGAAAACACTGCTTATATTTCGGCTTTTCAAAAATTAGGGATTTATGACGCTTCATCGGGAAAATTGTCGCTTCAAAATGCGTCGTTTAGCAATGATGTTGAAATTATTTCCGGCAGTGATGGAAAAATTTATGTTGCCGATCTGAATCAAAATATAGTTTATATTTACATCGGCGATAAACAAGAAGCGGCAATTGATGTTGGCGCGATGCCCCGATTTTTGTTTTTAAATGACAAAACGGGGCGACTGTTTGTTTACAATAGGGGGAGCCGGGATATAAACATCATTGATACGGAAAATTATAAAATTTTATCCACGATTAAAATCGATTTAGATATTAACGGGGGTGTTTTGGACGAAAAGAGCAACTTGCTTTACTTAGCGGACACGAATGGCAATGATTTGATCGTGATTGATGGTGAAACTTTTAAAGTTTCAAAATCTTTAAAAGTCGGCCCGAATCCTTACGCTTCTTTTCCGGCGGCTTTTGACGCCGACATTCAAAGGTTATACTTAATCAGCCAAGGCGATAATAAACTTTGGGTTATAGATACCGGCGCCGGCAAGGTTTTAGATAATATTGCCGCGCCGAAAGGAACCGGAGAAATGACCTTAAATCAACAAAAATTATATATAGCCAATCCGAATGATCACACGGTGTTTGTTTTTGACACCAAAGATTTATCAACCAAAAAAATGTCGCTTTCGCCATTGCTTTATCCGCAAAAAGCGCTGGCTGACGAAAAAAACGGGCGGATTTACGTCTACAGCCAAAGCCGAGTCAATGAAATAACGGTTTTGG
>LCEQ01000004.1 GCA_000994805.1 Candidatus Azambacteria bacterium GW2011_GWA2_42_9
ACTGTGGAATTTCAGTTGATTCTCTTGTGAATGGCGACGGCACAACCGATGGCGGCTGCGCTGGCTCATCGGGCTATTTTCCGGCGGTTGCCACCACCACGCCTCAAATCAGAAACAATCAGTTTATCAGAAATCGATTTGTTGCCGTTGAAACGAGAAACGGCGCGACTCCTATTTTAGACAGCAACATTTTTACCGACAACGGCTACCCGGTTAGAATTGAAAGTTCATATCCATCAATAATTAATTCTCAACTCGCCAATTCCACTACCAGTCCCAATATCTTAAATGGCATCGCCATTGATGGTTATACTCATTTCAGAAAAAATTTCACTCTTAAAAAAGATTTGCCATACATCTTAGAAACCAACGGGCCGGCGCTTTCGCCATATGTTGATTCCGGTGCGATTTTAACCCTTGAACTGGGAACGATTTTAAAAACTAACAACACCAATTCAACACTTTTTGTTTATGGCAGTTTAATCGCTTCAACCACACCTGATAATCCGATTGTTTTCACTTCTTTAAAAGACGATGCGCGGGGCGGCGACACCAATGGCGACGGTTCGCTTACCTCACCGCAAGACAACGATTGGGCAAATATCAAATTTCTTTCCGGCAGTGTTGGAACTTTTGTAAACACGATTTTTAGCTATGGCGGATTTGGCTACGTTGGACCGGAAGTCAGCGCGACCTCAACGGCGCCCATGTTCTCTATTGACTCCGGCGCTATAGTTGTTATTCAATAATACTGTATGGATGATATTTTTAATACTGAACTTGGGAGGAAAATTTTGGCTTTGACGAAAGCCAGTTTTAAGGTATCTGATCTGATATCCGATCTTGTTTTTCGGGGAAAAATTAAAGAACAGGTTATTGAGGTTTATAAAACATTTTTAATGTTTAACGCGGAAAAAAATCACGGTGAACTTTTAAAAGAAATTAATGTTTTGGACCATTATTTTTATTTGGGAGGCCATCTGAATTTAATAAAAGAGGAACATTTGAAACAATTGCAAAACGGATTTTTGGTTTTCAAATCGCATATTATTTTGGCGATGAATGAAAACGATAAATCTGACACTGGTTCTCACAAAGGCGCCCGCCTGTCGGATGAGCGGGAACTAGCCTCTGGCGGAGAAAGTTTAAACGCGAAGCAGAAAAAAATTATGGAAAAATTTAGCAGTAAAGACACATTAAAATTAGCCGAGATATTAGAGCTTTTTCCCGACATTTCCGAAAGAACTATCCGCAACGAATTAACTTTTTTGATAGGCCTTGGGGAAATAACAAGAGACGGCCGGGGAAACGGAAGTTTCTACAGATTGTTAAAATAATGTTTCGGCAATATTGCGGCAATTCAGTTGCCGCAATATTGCCGTATTATTGCCTAAATATTGTCTAAAAATGCCGAAATATTTTTAAAAATTCTGTCTTGATTATTCTTTCAAAGCGGGTTATGAGCCCGAAGCGGGCAGGGTGGTCGCCGAAGGCGACCGAGCGAGGGCGAATCCTCTTGCGCGCCTCGCTGGGGGCGCGCAAGAAAAGCGTGAAAGAATGAGTGAGATAGAATTTTTATTAGATTGAGTTATCCACAATTGACCGGTTGTCTTGGTTTCAAAAGCGATATATAATGAAATTAAAGTTATCCACATTCAGACATAATAAAGGCAATATTGAGCATTTGCCTTTGATAAATTTAAGTGATATTATAGAGAATGTGGAAAAACTAAATAATGCTGTTTGCGCGTGAAAAAACCAAATGATATAATTTGCTATTGACCGCTGAATGGCCGTTTGTTATTATCTGAACTTCGGACTGAACCTTGACAATTTAACTCTAAAAATTCTCAAAAAACAATTATTGATGTTATTTAATGATTATAATTAATTAAATTAGAAAGCTCATAATTAAAAGGAAAAAAATTATGTTTATATTGAAACGGGAGGCATTGCCAATTAAACTGGCTCTCATAGCGGGAGCGGCGGCAATGGCTCTCAGTTTGACTTTAGTGGTGCCAAAAGCTGGTGCCGTAACCATCGCAGAGTTAATGGTCCAGATTCAGGCGTTGCAAGCTCAGCTTGTTCAATTGCAAGCTGGCAGCACCACAGCAACAACTGCCTGCACTTTCACTAAAAGTCTTTATTTGGGGGTCAGCGATCCTCAAGTGAAATGTTTACAGCAGTATCTTAACAGCGCCGGTTATCCGGTTTCGGCAAGCGGCGCGGGTTCAGTTGGTAATGAAACAAATTATTATGGTTCTCTAACCAAAGCGGCCGTTGCCAAGTGGCAAGCGGCTATGAATGTAAGCCCAGCCGCGGGTTACTTCGGTCCGATTTCACAGGCTAAGTATTCCTCAGTTGCCGGCACAACCGGCGGCACAACCGGCGGAGTTGTTACTTCTCCAGTTGGCGGCGGTTTGAGTGTTGGCTTATCGGCCACAACTCCGGCTGCAAGATCACATGTCGTTGGCGCGGCTAACATGCCGTTCGGCCGATGGACTTTCACGGCCGGTTCCGGCAATGTGACTGTCACCTCTTTGAAATTCACCCGCTCGGGCATCTCTGCCGACGCGGAAGTCAGCAATGCTGAACTTTTCCAACAACCACACAATGGCTTGGGGTTTGAACGCGGCGGCTGATGTGGTTTCAAACGCTTCAAGCGTTTCCGGAACATTTCCGGCAACTTCAAACGCGATGACCTTCGTTTCGGTTACCGACCCGGCGATTGCCACTTTGACCTCTGCCGTCGTTACAACCGGCTCCTCGGTCAATGCCGGTACCACCGGATATCTTGCCGGTTCATTCACTTTAGTGGCGGCAAACAGCGCGGTTTTGCTTGACAGAATTGTTATCACCCAGAACGGTTCAATAATTTCAGGCACCGATGTTACTAATGTTAAATTGGTAACCACCGGTGGCCAGCAACTTGGCAGTGTTTTGCCGAACTTAAGCGCTGACGGCAAGGGCACGTTTGTAATGTCTCCGGCTTATGAAATTCCTTCGGGCCAGACCATTCAGGTTAACGTTTATGCCGATGTTGTCGGCGGCGTTAATAGGACATTAATATTCAATGTTCTTAACCTTCGCGACCTTCAGGCGCGCGACAAGACCTATAATGTAGGCGTTTCCCCGTCAGCAACTCTCGCTTTAACAACAACCACAGTTGAAGCCGGCACATTAACCTTGACTCTTGACCCGTCAAGCCCGACTGGCAATATCGCCCCGAGCCAGACCAACGTTACCGTATTAAAGGTGAAAGTGGTCGCTTACGGCGAACAGGTTAAGGTTTTGTATATTCCGTTTCAGATTGTAACTGGCGGAGGTACAACCGATTTCACCGGCCAGGTTGACAATATCTATATGGTTGACGATGCCGGAAATCAGATTGGCACGACAATTACTGCCGCTGACAGTTCGGTGGCCGCGGGCGGAACGTGGGACAATAATGACTCCACGGCTGCCACTTTCGGCACCTCATCTTCAAACATCAACTACCTGATTCCGGCCAACACGACCAGAATCTGGAGCTTAAAACTTGATGTCGTGTCAACGGCTTCGAGCACGATGACCACCAGCTTGGTGGCTGGCACCAACAATTACCAGGGCCAGATTTCCAACGTTTCAACCGGCGACACGACCGCGGTTGGCGGCAACCAACTAACCATCACTTCCAGTCCGTTCCAGGCCAAGCAGAACAGCGCGTTCGGCGCGGGCAATATAGTGAAAGGCCAGACGGCCGCGAAAATCGGTTCATTCGTCCTTTCGGCTTCATCGGCTGAAGGCATTAATGTATCAACTATTACCCTGACATCGTCTTCAACTTTCCCGTTTGCCAACCTTATGATTAAGGTAAACGGCGTCCAGTTTGGCGACAACAAGGGCTCGCTTCTGGCCGCAACTGACTACACCTTTGCCGGCACTTCCCCGGTATTAATTCCTGCCGGCGGCAGCGTTACGGTTGACGCGTATGTTGACGTCTTAACCAGCGCTACCGCTCTCGGCTCCTCAACTTATGTTAAGTTGGACAGCGCTTCGGCTGTCGGCGCGCTCACCGCTTCTTCACAGACCTTGAAGACAACTGGCGGTGATAATGTTGATAACAGCAACGACATTGCCGGCCAGAGCTTCACGGTTAACACAACCGGCGGCACAATGACGATTGCCAAAGACGCCGCTTCCCCGGCCTCTTATCAAGCGGTCATGGGCAAGACCGGTCAGTCGCTCGGTATCTGGAGGTTCACCGGCTCCGCGGTTTCAGACACCAACATCACCGATATGACAGTTACGGCCAGCACTTCGGTATCCTGTTGTTGTTTCCGGTACCGCTTCCGGCACTGCCGGCGCGGAAACCGGTTACTCTTACACCTACCACTTCACCAGTCCGCTTGTCATTCCGATGAACACCGGCGTTTCTATGGAACTTCGCGGCAATGTGGCTTCGTTCCTTTCTGGCGGTTCCACTTCAAACGGGCAGTACATATTTAGAATTGAGAGTCCGGATGATGTAACGGCGTTATCTTCAGGCGGGTCGCTTTCCGTGACTGTTTCCGGTCCTAACGGCGGCTCCGGCATGGATGTCAACGCGATTACGGTTGTAAGGACAAAGTTGTCCGTAGCTTCGTCTGCCACTTATGGCGGCGGCGCTAACACTATAGCAACAACCGGCCACGCGCCGAGCGCGGCAGATGTCGTCGCGGCGTTTGTCTTTACCGCTGATTCGGCCAACGATGTTGTGATTAACACCGTTTCACTAAAGCTTGCCGGTTCAACTCTTGTTACTTTGACGGTTAAACTTATTGACGACGAAACCGGTTCGGCGTGGGGTTCAACTCCTGCCGCTGGTTTGCAGCATGGTATTCCGACTAACGTCGGCGCGATTTCAACCGCTGCCGGAACCTCCACGGTTATCTTTAGGCCGGCCTACACCCTGTCGGGTAGCGCGACTAAGAAAGTTCGCGTTCAGGTTGACTCAACCGGTTTGACCACTACTTCAGGCACCACGAATGGTTCATTAGTCCAGTTCTATCTGGATAACACCACGAGTGGTAGCGCGGAAGCCGGCAATGACGGTAACATTATTCAATGTTCAATAGTCACTTGTAATGCAACCGGCTGGAACGATGGCGACACCGGCGGTCTCAACCTTGAGGCCAAGGTCTTACCGATCTATGCTCCGGCAGTTCGTTACTAATCTGAATTTTCCCCCGTTTCTCTTGCTTGTGACTTGAGAATCGGATTAAAACCAAAAACGCCCTTCGGGGCGTTTTTGGTTTGTCTAAATTTAAATCTTGAAATATAGAAATATTTAAATATTAATGTTATAATATTTCGGTTATTATGGCTAATAAATTAGAAAACATTCTCTCAAAAATAATAAAATATGGCCTTTACGCTATTTTATTGACGCCTTTAGCTTTTTGGCCCAGAGCGCTTTTTCCGTTTTTAACGCCAAAATTTATTTTATTCCAGATTTTAGTTGAAATCGTTTTCGCCGCCTGGCTCATTCTTCTTTTTAGAAGCGGATTAACGCGGATTTTAGCGGATTTACGCAGAAATTATGTTGCAATAGCATTATTTATATTTTTACTGGCATCATTTGTTTCGGCGTTATTTGGTGTTGATTTTTCAAGAAGTTTTTGGGGTATCGGGCCGAGAATGACCGGATTGTTTGCGGAATTGCATTTTCTGGCGTGGTTTCTGATGCTTGCCAGCGTATCGAAGTCCGACTTCGATATGGTGCGATATTTAAATTTTTCATTTTTTGTTTCTTTGGTGGTGGCGGCTACGGCTTTTTACCAAAATTCAGAGTGGGGACTATCGTTCGGTTACGGCATATTTAACAATCCTACATTTGTCGCACCGTATTTAATTTTTCATTTTTTCTGGAGCCTTTACCAAATGCTAAGCTCCAAGAAATGGTTTTTTGGCGCTGGCACGGCACTTCTTTTGTTTGTAATTATATTCGCCCAGATCCGTGGCGCTGTTTTAGGGTTTTTTATTGGAATTTTTGCCCTTGGCATCGGCCTGATTTTCAGTGACATCTTAAACCGGCGTTCAAGGATTCTACTTTCTACTTTCTACTTTCTACTTTCTATAAGTTTAATTGGCCTTTGGTATTTGCGCGATAATCCGGCCGTTCAAAAATTCAGTCCGATAAAGCGCGTAACCGGTATCTCCCTGCGGGAGACCACCGTCCAAACGCGAATTTTGGCCTGGCAAGTTGCCTTAAAGGGTTTTCCAGCCATGATTTTACTTGGTACCGGACCTGAAAACTTCAATTTTCTTTTTAACGCCCATTATAATCCTGAATTTTTGAAATTTGGAGGCGGGGGATTCGGCGAAACATGGTTTGATAAGCCGCATAATGTATTTTTGGAAGTTCTGGCGGAAACCGGAATTACGGGAATACTGGCCTATTTTTTCATCTGGCTTGCCGCTGTTTTTGCTTTATATAAATTATTCAAAAGTGGAGAGAAACTGCTCCCAATGATTTTAACAGGCGCTTTTATTTCTTATTTTGTTTCCGTCTTTTTTTCATTCGACAGTTTTGGTTCGTGGTTCGGACTTTATTTATTTTTATCGTTTTTAGCGTCGCTTAGTAATAATGCTAATCAAAATTTGGGATTGCGAATATCGCAAATTGCTAATACTGTTTATTTGCAATTAGCATTATTCGCAATTGTTATGATTTCATTGGCATTATTATATATAAATTACTCAATCTGGCGCGCCAATGTAGCCGATGCCGACGCACTGCGGATTTTTTCCAAAAGTCCCGCTCAAAGCATTGTTTTATTTAAAAAATCTTTAACTTATTTTTCTCCGTATAAACCGGAATACCAATTTGACCTAATCGCTTCAGTTTCCGGAGCGGTAGAAAAAGGAATACCGCTTCCGAATTTGGAAGATATGATTAATTTTTCTCTAAGCGAGGCCGACAAAGCGGTCGCGGCTCATCCTAAAGACGCGGCCAAATATACCGATATGGCCAGGATTTATAATATTTTAGGGACAAAAGGGCGCGACCCAGAAATTTTGGCGCAGGCCGAAAGTTTCGGTAAAAAATCACTGGAACTGAGTCCGAACCGGCAGGAGACCTTTTATTACTTGGCACGGACGGCGCTTCTTAAAAATGACGCTAAATTGGCGATAAAATGGACAAACCAGGCGGTTGAAGCCGATCCGACCATCGGCCAGAGCCACTGGTATTTCGGCTTAACTTATATCGCTGATGGCCAAAAAGCAGCCGGCGTCGCCGAAATTAAAAAAGCTATGGAGTTGGGTTATAGTCCGCAAAATAAAAACGAAACCGATTTTATTAGAAATTTGGGATTGTAAGCTCTCTGTAGGTTGGATGGTTTTTAAAATAGTTTTTCATTTTTTTCCATCATTTCGGTGATATTGAATTTTTCTTTAACGACAATGGAGGCATTCTTAATGCATTCTTGCGCCAAGCTCGGATGCGCCAGCATTTTTTCTATGGCGTTTGCCAAGGCGGCGGGATCAGCCGGCTCCACCAGAAGGCCGGATTTTCCATTTTCTATCATTTCCGGAATGCCGGCAATATTGGTCGCCACAATCGGCACTTCGGCTGCCATGGCTTCCAAAATAACCCAGGGCTGGCCCTCTTTGATTGATGGCAGGACAAACAAATCAAGGGCCTTTAAGTATTTGTATGCGTCGGGAATGGCGCCCAAAAGAAAAACATTATTTTTCAATTTGTATTTTTTAATCAGTTTTTCTAAGTTTTTTCTTTCGGGGCCGTCACCGATAATCATGAGCGTAACATTTGACATTTGACCCTTGATAACCGACATTGTTTTTACTAAAAATTCTAAACCCTTGTTTTTATAAAGATTGGCAATAGTGCCAATCAGGATAGAATTTAGAATATAGAATTTAGAATATAGAATTTTTGAATTTATGAATTTTTTGGCTTCTTCTGTGAGGAAAAATTTTATTTCATTTAAAGATATGCCGTTATAGATTGTTGTTATTTTGTTTGGTTTGGTGATTTTATTTTTTATCGCCAATTGCCTGTCAAATTCAGAATTGACGATAATAATATCTTTTAAAACAGATGAAAATTTTTCGCTCCACAAATAAATTTTTTTTATAAAAATATTATGTGGCTCTTTAAAAGCCCAGCCGCCTATCCGGTAGATGATTTTTAAATTTTCTCGCCAAAATAGCAGACTGTAAAAACTGCCCGCCAAAGAACCTATAAAACCAGCTTCGGAACTCAAGAGGTAAAGAATATCCGGCCGGAATTTTCTTAACAGATTGAAAATTTCTATAAATGCCAGAAAGTTTTTAATGCCTGGAATGTTGGAAAAATTTCTTATCCGCGCTGTTTTTATGTCTTTTTTAAACAGTTTCTCAAACAACTCTCCATTTCTGCCGGCGGCAACTAAAATAACATACATTTGAGCGTCCAAATGCGTTACAAGTTCATATAAAAATCGCTGGGCGCCACCCATTTCCGATTTTGTTATTATGAATAATATCTTCTTCATTGTATTTATTTTTGGCTTATTTAAGCCCAAAATATAGTTTGACTCAAAATAATATTTATTATATAGTATATTATACAAGTGAAAGAATTACAAAAAAAACTGATTTTAATAATTACTCCTCATTTAAAAGGAGGACCATGGCAATGGGGGAGGGATCTTGTCGAAAAGATTAATGAAGCCGGGCAATTTCAAACCGAACATATTTTTAATGCCGGAGATAAGTTTTTAAGCCCGTTTCGCTTCGGAGCCAATGTTATCCATACAACGAATCCTTTGGCCTGGTCGGTTCTTTTCCAGCCGTTGATTTTAACCGTTCACGGCCGGCCCGGTAACCGGCTCTGGAGTTTTTTTTACTGTTTTAGCTATTATTGCGCTTCAATCGTGACCGTGCCATCGGAATTTTTAAAAACAACTCTTAAATTTAAAAAGGCTCTTGTTATTCCGAACGCTATTAATATTTCAAAATTTCCCGAAGTTAAGTTAACGGCGCGCGATTTTTTTAATATTTTAACAGTCACTAAATTCTGGTTTCCGGAAAAAACCCGTGGCTTATTTGAATTAGCGCGGGTAATTTTCGATCTTTCCAAAGATTTTGATAAGAGAATAAATTGGCGGATCATCGGTTATGGGCCGCTTTTAGAAGATATTAAAAAATCGATTGGGACTCTTGAAAAACCGGCGAATTTAAGCGTGCAATGGTTTGGGTTCGATATGCCTCAAAAATATTTTTCCGATTCCGACATCTTTGCTTATTTTTCTTATGAGGATAATATGCCGATTGCGATTATGGAGGCCATGGCTTCGGGGCTTCCCATTGTGACCAATCAGGTCGGGGCAGTCGGAGAATTAATAGACAATAACAAAGACGGATTTATAGCTGTAAAACACCGGGATTACCAAAATATTTTATTAAAACTAATGGGCGATTTTAATTTAAGAAAAGAAATTGGTCGAGCTGCACGGGATAAAATCAAGAATAAATTCAGCTGGGAAGTAATTTTGCCAAAATGGGTTGAATTATATAATAAATTGATTAAATAAGTGGCAAAAATTTTTTTCAGATTGGACGACATTGCGCCTAATGTGGATCGGGATAAATTTAACTTTATTGTTTCGGTTTTAAGGCGGCATAATATAAAACCTCTTTTGGCTGTTATTCCAGATAATAAAGACCCGGAACTTTTGAAATATCCGGCTAATTCCGATTTCTGGCGGACCATTAAAGAATTAAGCCGAGACGGATGGACAATTGCCCAGCACGGTTTTGAGCATCTTTATAAAACCGGAAACGGCGGCGTTTTAAAAATCAATAAAAAAAGCGAATTCTCGGGATTGGATTTTAAAACCCAAAAGGCGATGATTGCCGGCGGGACTCGCATAATGGAAGATCGGTTATCGTCGGCGCCCAGAATTTTTGTCGCGCCCGGCCATTCTTTTGACAGAAACACAATTAAAGCGCTTAAAGAAAACGGCTTTAATTACATAAGCGACGGCATCGCTTTATATCCGTTTAAAAAACGGGGATTAATCTGGCTGCCTCAGGTTTTGTGGTGGCCGAGGAAAATTTGGCTTGGCCGAATAACTGTTTGTCTTCATATAAACACAGAAAAGCGAGCGGATCTCGCCGAATTGGAAGAATTTATCGGTAAAAACCGGAAAATAATAGGAGATTTTTCAGAACTTATGGCGTGGTATGATAGGCAAAACATTTTAACAAAATCCTTAACATTTTTAATTAATCAACCGTTCAAAATTTTTTGGTATTTAGCATTTAAATTGAAAAATGTTTTATCAAAATAAAAATTTTGAATATACCGATGCCCGGGCCTACGACCGCAGGGGTGAATTATCAATTCTGGAAAATTATGTTTTAAAGTTATGGCAGCCGTTTTTAAAAAATAAAATTGCCGGATTAAGCGGCGGCAAAGTCGTCGCCGATCTCGGTTGCGGTACCGGCGAGTATGCCCAAGGCGCGAAAAATGCCAAAAAAATTTATGCCGTTGATATTTCGGCGCCTATGTTAAAATTATGCCGAGAAAAGCTAAAAGATTTTCCTCAAGCCGAAATCATTCAGTTGTCGGTATTTGAAGCAAATCTGCCCCAAGCGGATTTAATAATAACAATCGGGGTTTGGGAATATGTTAATCCGAAATTATTGTTTAAAACTATTGAAAAAATGAGCCAAAAAGGCAGTAAAATAATCGTTGTTTTTCCCAATATTTATAACGATCTTAATTTGGTTCGCAGTGTTTTTAAGATGAAGCGCGTCGCTTTAAGGCCGGGTTTCATTAAAAAGCTTTTCAAAGCGGATTTTAGGCTTATAGAGTCGGCAAATTTCGGAATGGTTTCATGGGTTCCAAAAAAATTGCAGTTTTTAGCTCTTCCGGTATGGAAATTCTGTGACTTTATATGGAGACCTTTCCAAAAATTTTTACCGCTCGGAATCAATATTTATTATTTATTTGAAAGAAAATGAACGTTTGTTTTATAGGAAAACATAAATATCCAAAAGACATATTTTCAAACGAGCAAGACATGAAAACTTGGCGCTCTATGGGTGCGTATTTTGGCAAACTTTTTATTATTGCTGAGTCGCCGAATTTATTTTTTTATAGCGTTAAAGAAAATAATATCCGAATTTATTTAATACCGCGACTCGGTTATCCGGGTTTTGTGTTTTTTTCCGTTATTTTGGGATTTTATTTAAATTTAAAATACAAAATTAATGTTTTTGACGCTTCGGAAATTGCCGGAGGCGGCACCGCCGTTGCGGTGTTAAAATTTTTTACCGGAAAGCCGACAGTTATTGAAGTGCAGGGAGAGGTCTTCAGAAAGCCCGGAAACGGGCAAAATCTGAAAAGCCGGCTGCTTAAATGGATTGGTTGCTTTGCAATGAAGCATGCGGCAAGAATCCGCGTTATAAGCCGTGCGATATTCAATCAGGTTCGGGAGCAGGGGATTCCGGAATCCAAAATCCGTCTCGTTTCTCTCCGTGTCGACCTCTATCTCTTTAATCCAAATTTATGGAAGTCCGACTTCTATACTTTTGGGGATAAAATGGGGATAACCATTGGATATATTGGAAGATTAATAGATGGCAAGGGGCTGGAAGATTTATTTGAAGCGATTTCCAAATTAAAGTTCCAAATTTTAATTTTTGGAAACGGGCCGCTGGAAGCGAAACTGAAAAAGATGGCGGAAGATTTGAATATCGCCGATAAAGTAGAATGGCGCGGATTTATGCCATACAGCAAAGTATCGGAAGCACTGGCACAGATTGATATTTTTGTTTATCCTTCGTGGCACGAGGGCTTTGGCCGTTCTATTATGGAAGCAATGGCTATGGAAAAGCCGGTTGTTGCGACGAATGTCGGCGGCATCCCCGATTTGGTAAAAGACGGAGAAAACGGATTTTTAGTTGAACCGCATAAACCGGAAGAATTGGCGAAAAAAATAAAAATTCTTACAGAAGATAAAGAACTGCGGGAAAAATTTGGCAAAGCCGGTCGCAAATGGGTTGCTAAAAATTTTGAATGGAACGAAGGAATTAAAAAATTCGCTCAGCTCTTCTTGGAGCTTAAATAATTCAAATCTACTATGCGCATTGCAAGAATAATTGAATATTTTCCGCCGCATTTAGGAGGTATGGAGCGGCACGGGTTAATCCTTTCGCAAGAACAGGTTAAATTGGGCCATGATGTAGAAGTATTTATTGGGGTAGGCGAGCCGTCTTTATTTGAAAAAACTTTCAAGGCATCAATGCAGTTTCTGCCGCTTTACAGTAAAGCGCGCCGTTTTTGGTTTAATTTTTGGGCTGCGCGGCAGGTGAAAAATAACCACGGGAAACATCCCTATGATATAATTCATTTTCACGGCGATTTTATTGAGGCGTATTTTGGCGGCAGACTTTCTAAAAAGTTAAATATTCCGGCTGTTTTGACCATTCACGCCGGCCTTAACAAAAAATTATTAAAACCGGAAAACGCCGGATATTTTTCGGGTATTAAAAAAATTATCTGCGTCAGCAAGGAAATCGCCGGGAATTTAAAAAGCATCGGCGTTCCGGAAAATAAAATCACAGTAATTTCAAGCGGAATTTATCTGAATGAATTTAATAAAAAAGATGGTGGGATAGATGCCACAAAGAACCAATATTCAAAACCGATTATAATTTCCGTCGGCGTTTTAAGGATTAATAAGGGGTTTGACTATTTAATCGGCGCCTTCAAAAAAGTTCTGGAAAAATTCAATTCGACGACATTTTTCATAATCGGCGATGGATCGGAAAAAACCAATCTGATGAAACAAGCGCAGGAAATTGGCCAAATTAAATTTTTAGGCAGGCAAGACCATGATAAGGTTATAGAGTATCTTAAAGCCGCCGATATTTTTGCATTAGCTTCGGTTTCAACCGAAGGCGACAGGGAGGGAACTCCGATTTCGATAATGGAAGCGATGGCTGCCGGCCTTCCGATTGTTGCCACAAAAGTCGGCGGCAATCCTTATTTGATAAAAGAGGGCGAGAACGGGCTGTTAGTTGAAGAAAAAAATAGTGAATTGCTGGCTAAAGCTATGATAAAATTAATAGGCGATGAAAATTTAAGACAAAATATGCGGGAAAAAAATATTGAAGAGATAAAACAAAAAGATTGGCCGCTTATAGCCAAACAGATAACTGATCTATATATAAATGACCGAAAATAAAAAAGTATTTTTTAAATGGTGGTTAGCGGCGGCGCTTTTATACCTGATATTTGCGGGGGTTATTACTTATTTCTATGGTACCGGATTTTTAATGCCGCTTGGTGACGACACGGGACACCACATTCGGTTGGCGAAAAATCTTATTGATTATGGTGTTTTTTCTTTAGACGGCCTTGACAGCAAACATTCCACAATACCGCTGCGGCCGACTAATTTTTTGACTCCGGGGTATGCTTTCTGGCTGGCATTTATTTATATTATTTTCAAATCTTTCACACCCGCAATTTTTATAGGTGTTTTAATTTTCGCCCTTTCTGTTCCTCTAACATATTTTCTGGCAGAGAAAATTATAAATAACAAAAAAATCGCTTTTTGGGCGACCCTGATTTTTATGTTTGAACCCCTCTCGATATATCACTCGGGACTTCTTTTTACCGAGCAATTATTTGTGCCGATATTTTTAGTGGCTGTCTATTTTTTTATAGCGCATCTAAGGCGCGACAATAAAAAGTTTTTGGCGGCCTCGCTATTATTATTTTCGGTTTCAGTTCTGATTCGCCCGATCATTTTTTATTTTTTACCCGTTTTAATTTTAATCAATATTTTTAAAGAAGCGAAAACTTCCTGGTGCAAGGCGTTGATTATGGGGATTGTATTGGCAGTTTTGGCGTATTCGGTGGCTGGGGTCTGGGTAATTCGCAATAAAATTATCCTTAACACATGGCAGATTTCGAGCAATCAGGGAGCGATTTTAGTGTCTCATTACGGACTGGTGGCAAGGAAATTGGAAAAAAGCAGTTTTGATCTTCCGTCTTTCGCGTACGAATCAAATAATTTTTTAACAGAATATAATAATAATCTGGGCAAAGCGGCGTTAAAGGAATTGGCCAAAAATAAACTGGCATATTTGGAGGTCAAATTTAGTTATCTGCCCGTTTTTTTTCTGACTAATGGCTATAACAACCTATTTAGCCGTTTAACCGGTCGTTCGGAAAATTTTGTTTTTTTAATCGGAGTGCTGATCTGGGTGGTGATAAGCCTCCTTGGTTTAATTGGTCTGTGGCGCTTATTTATGTCGGACCGAAAAACGCAAGTGATTTTTGCAGTATTTTTAATTTTATATTTTGCGCTTATTGCTTCACCGATAGTAACGTCGCGCTATCGTTTGCCGCTTAATCCATTTATTTTTATTTTTGCTGTAAGCGGATTTTATTTTTTGCGCGATAAAATAAAACAATGGATATAAGCAGAAAAACATTTATTTTGACAATCCTCGGGTTAATTCTTTTGAGAATCCTTCTTGTTGTTCTCGTTATGAACAATATTCCGTTTACCGGGATGACGGCTGGTGGGTTCAGACCGACTTTCACCGAATCATATCAACCGGATGAGTTGCAATATTTTAAATTAACTGAAGGGTTGATAGCCGGTCGCTCGGAAAAATTAGTTCCCAATATTGGCGCCTCGCTGATTTTTGCGCCGTTTATTTATTTCACCGGCGCTTCTTTGCCGGATGAACTCGCCAAATCCGTTTTTATTTTTGAAGCATTTATACTGTTTTCTCTCGCATTAATATTGGTTGCCCTGATTGCTGAAAAATTATTTAATTCGCGAAAGTTGGCGGTTATAAGCGTTGCGCTATTTTCCGTCTATCCCTGGGTGTTACTCCTGATTTTCAATCTTGCGGGGTATAAAAATGCGATTCCGGCATTTCATTATCAGCTTTGGATTTTTATATTGTCCGACTATCTTTCGGCTTTTTTAGTCTATCTTGGCTTTTTCCTGATTTTTAAATGGTTTAAGAATATTTTTGAAAGCTTGGCAATAAATTGGCAAGAATTAATAATTATCGCGGTTGTTAGCGGGGCGGCGATTTTAACGCGGATGGGCAATTTTTGGCTGATTTTAATTATTTTTTCTACATTCTTATATTTCAGCCAATTCAAAAAAGCCGCCCTATATGGATTTTTCTTAGGGTTGGCTTATTTGCCTCAATTAATATTTAATATAGCGGCGTTTGGCGCGCCTTGGGCCTTTGGTTACAGAGATCCCCTGGTCGGCGCGTCGACATCGTCTATTCCGCTCGCGCAATGTGATTTTCTGTTTCGGTTATAAATATCTTTCGAAAATGAATAAAAAATTTGCTTTGATAACGGGGGCGTGGTTTTGGTCTTATTTAATTTTTTATGGCTTATTTGACGAGTCGTTGAGCCAACTTAGATACTTTCTTCCGGCCATTCCGGTCTTTATTTACTTTTTTATAGGATGTCTGCTATATTTATGGAATAAAATTAAACTAAAATAATTATGTATAATGGCAAATTGGTTTCGGTGGTTTTTGCTACCTATAAAGAAAAGGGCTCGGTCAGGGAAGTGATTGAGGATTTTTTTAACGCTACGCTGTTTGTTGATGAAATCGTCGTGGTTAACAATAATGCCGAGCCGGGCACGGTTGAGGAGGTGCAAAAGACAAAAGCCCGGATGGTGTATGAAAAAAGGCAAGGTTACGGCTACGCTTTCCAGCGGGGAATGAAGGAGGCGAGAGGCGATTATGTGTTTTTATGCGAACCGGACGGCACCTACAAGGGGAAGGACGTTGAGAGATTTTTGGTTTATGCTAAAACCGGTGGTTTTGATGTTGTTTTGGGTTCTCGCACCGGCCAAAATACGCCGCTTTCCGCCGCTGATATGACTCTAGTGAGAAAATTTGCCAATGTTTTTGAAGCTAAGACAATGGAGGTTTTGTTTAACACTAACGCCTTAACCGATGTCGGGTGCACCTATAAACTTTTCACCAAAGAAGCAATCAGAAAAATCGCGCCTGTTTGGCGGGCCCGGAACTCGCTTTTTGCCACCGAACTGGTACTTTTGACCGTCAGTAGAAAATTGCATTTTATTGAAATCCCCGTGACTTTTAAAAAAAGAATCGGCATTTCCACCTTTGTGGGCACTTTTCCTAAGCAAGCCAAATGGGCAATAAAAATTTACGCCCACATTTGGGCATTTTGGTTGCGCTGGATTTTATTCAACAATAAATCCAATCCCGATAATTTTAAAGAAGAAAATAAAATAATCTGATGCTTGAATGTCCGATATGCGGAAATAATCGCGATGGATTCATAACGTCTTCGTTTTTGCCCAAATGCCTCCGTTGCGGAAATTGTGGAGGCAATTTTGTCACCAGTCTGGAAAAGGATATTTATAACGAGGAGTATTTTAGTGAAAAAACAAATCCGTCTATAATTGCCAAAATATCATCGCCTCTTTTGGATTTTTTTTATATTTTAAGAGTGAATAAAATTAAAGAATTAATAAGCGATAAAAAATCCCCGAAGGTTTTAGATTATGGCTGCGGCACGGGGAAACTAGTTGACGCATTGATTAAAAATGGCATTGATGCGGTTGGTTTTGAACCCTCGGAAGGAGCGCGGCAAATAGCCGCAAGAAAAAATCTGCCGGTTTACGGCGAAATAAAACCAATGAAAGGCGATTGTGATTTGATTATGTTTTGGCACAGCTTGGAGCACACGGAAACGCCGCTTGAAACGCTGAATTCAATTAAAAACAATCTGGCCGATGACGGAAAAATTTTAATTGCCGTGCCCAATGCCGATAGCTTTGAAGCCAGGGTTTTTAAAGAAAATTGGTTTCATTACTCTTACCCATTTCATCTGATTCATTTTACGCCGAAATCAGCCAAAATTATGTTGCAAAAAGCCGGTTTTAAGCCAAGTTCAATTGATTTTTGGAATCCGGAATATACAATATCGGGACTGATCCAATCGTTTTTAAACTGGTTTTTGCCGAAAGACACGCTTTACAGCGTTATAAGTCACAGAAGACAGACGATGCCGCTTTATAAAGCGGTTTTAATCTCTTTTATATCTGTTTTAATAATTTTAATTTTTTCGCCGTTTTTAGCCCTGTTTTTTATTTTCCAATTGATTTTAAAAAAAACCGGTGCTATAGTCATCATTGCGCAAAAAGAGGTCTAAATATATGAAAACTAACGCAAATTGCAGGATGTGCAATAGCAGGAATCTAAAACCGTTTTTTGATCTGGGTGAAACGGCGCTTGCCAATTCTTTCTTAAAAAAAGAAGCGCTTGACAAGCCCGAACCCAAATATCCTCTGAAGGTGTTTTTCTGCGAGGATTGCGGATTAAGCCAGCTTGTCCACGTTGTTGAGCCGGAAATTCTGTTCCGCGATTATGTTTATTTTTCTTCCGGAATGCCGACTTTGCCGGAGCACTTCAAAAAATACGCCAAAGAAGCGGTTAATGATTTTGTGTCGTCAAAAGACGATTTGGTCGTGGAAATCGGCAGCAACGATGGGCTTCTTTTGGGCGCGATTAAAAATCTGGGCGCGAAAGTTTTGGGCGTTGACCCGGCAAAAAATATTGCCAAGGTTGCCAATGAAAGAGGAGTAGAAACCTTGCCGGAATTTTTCAGCGAAAAATTGGCCGGAGAAATTGCCGCGAAATATGGGAAAGCCAAGGTTATGATCGGCAATAATGTGGTGGCGCATATAGATAATCATCACGATCTGGTAAAAGGAGTTTCTGCGCTGCTTGCCAATGATGGCGTTTTTATGTTTGAAGCTCCTTATATTGTGGATATGTTTGAAAATTACACTTTTGACACCATTTATCACGAGCATCTTTCTTATTTGTCAGTCCGGCCCCTAGTAAATCTGTTTAAGCAATTCGGCATGGAGCTTTTTGATGTTAAGGTTTTTCCGGTCCAGGGCAATTCAATAAGGGGTTACGCCGGTAAATCGGGGCAGCACGAAATTTCGCCGCGGGTTGCGGAGCTGCTCCAAAAAGAAAAATTGATGAAGCTCGATAAATTGGAAACTTATTTGAAACTTGCGAGCGATATAAAGGAAATGAATCAGAAGGTAATTACCGTCTTGCGTGAACTTAAGGCGAAAGGAAAAAGAATCGCCGGCTACGGCGCTCCCGCCAAGGGCAACACTCTTTTAAGTTATTTTGGAATCGGCCCGGATATTCTGGATTATGCCACCGAAGCCCTGCCTTCCAAAATCGGGTTTTATACTCCGGGAACTCATATTCCGGTGGTAAACATCGAGGATGCGCGGAAAAATCCGCCCGATTATTTCCTGCTTTTGGCTTGGAATTATAAGGATGTGATTTTAAATAAAGAAGAATCTCTTCGGCAAAAAGGAGTAAAATTTATAATGCCGGTCGGAAAAATAGAAATATTATAAAATTTATTATGACTGAGTATAATAAAAACATCTTAATTTGCGGCGGCAGTGGTTTTATCGGATCAAACTTTGTCCGTTTTATTTACAATAAATATCCCAATTATCGGATATTTAATTTGGATTTATTAACTTATGCCGGAAATCCGGAGAATCTTTCGGATATTGAAGCAATGGAAGTTAAAAAAGACGTCAGTCAGAAAAGATACCATTTTATCCGCGGCGATATTTGCGACAATACGCTCTTGGCGAATATTTTCAATAAAAATAATTTTGACACAGTTATCAATTTTGCCGCCGAAAGTCACGTTGACCGGTCGTTCGTCAATGTTTTTGATTTTATCAGGACAAACATTGAGGGCGTTCGTTCTTTAATCGAGGCGGTCAGGAGCCATAAGATTGCTAGGTTTATTCAAATTTCAACCGACGAGATTTATGGCTCGGTGTCAAACGGTTTTTCAACCGAGGAAGCGCCTTTTAGGCCGTCTAACCCTTATGCCGCGTCCAAAGCCGCGGCCGATCTACTGGTTCAGTCATATATCAAGACGCATCGCGTGGCGGCGCTTATTATCCGAGGTTCTAACAATTACGGCCCGTTCCAATATCCCGAAAAATTTATTCCCTTGGCGGTATCAAATATTATTGAAGACAAAAAAGTGCCGCTTCACGGTTCGGGCGAGCACCGGCGAAGTTGGCTTCATGTTGATGATTTTTGCAGCGCGATTGACGTTATAATCCATAAAGCGCCCAATTACAGCATTTTCAACGTTTCGGGAGAAGAAAAAACCAATCTGGAAATTTTGGAAATTATATCAAAAAATCTCGGAAGGGATTTACGGGATTTTAAAGCGCACACCAATGACAGGCCGGGCGCGGATCTGCGTTACGCTCCCGATTCCTCAAAATTGAAATCGGAACTGGGGTGGCTTCGGCAACACCGCGTTGAAGAAAACTTAAAAGACGTGGTTAGTTGGTATCAAAATAATCAGGACTGGTGGCGGAAAATTAAATCCACGAAGGAATACATGGACCATTACGAACGGCAAGTTAAGTCGGAATATTATTAATTTTTTATGGCTCAAACAGCAAAAAAGATATTAGTCACTGGCGGCGCTGGTTATATCGGGGCCGTGTTGGTGCCGAAACTTTTGGAGCGGGGTTATGGTGTGCGCATTTTGGACACTTTGATTTTTGGTAAAGAGCCAATCAAAGAATTTGAAGATAAAATTGAATTAGTCATGGGAGATACGCGTACCGCCAGGCCGGAAATTATGGACGGCATTTATGCCGTAATTCATCTTGCGGGATTTTCCACCGATCCGACCTCGCAATACGATCCGCGACTCACCGACATGGTGAATCATATTGCCACCGAACATTTGGCAAAATTAGCCAGAGCCAAAGGCATTAAAAGATTTATTTACGCTTCAAGCTGTTCGGTTTATTTTACTCTGAACACGCCTCTTGAACCGCCGCTTTACAGTGAAACCGATCCTATTAATCCGATATCGGCATATGCCTTGAGCAAGTGTTGTTCGGAACAGGTTTTGTGGGGCATGACCAATGAAGATTTTCAGCCGACGATGTTTCGCAAGGGCACTCTTTACGGCTGGTCGCCCAGAATGCGCTATGATCTGGTTTTTAACGCTTTTGTAAAAGACGCGTATCATAAGAGGCTTTTAATGGTTGATGCCGGGGGCGAAATATGGCGTCCAATGATAGACATACGGGATGCGGTGGATGCTTATATCAATGCCATAGAATTGCCACTTGAAAAAGTCGGCGGGAAGATTTTTAATGTCGCTCACGAAAATTGGAGCATTGGGAATTTAGCCAAGGAAATTCAAAAAATTCTAAGTGTGAAAAAAGGAATAAATATTGAACTTGACATCAAGCCAATCAGTTTAACGAGAAATTATAAAGCTAACACTTCGGCTTTTTGTAACACTTTCAATTTTAAACCAAGCCGCAGCATAGAAGACGCGGTTTTTGAAATTTGGGACCATCTGGAAAACGATAAAAATCACGATCCGCATCATATAAGACATTACGGAGACAAATGGTACAAGCAATATTTTGAAACGCCGGAAGGAATAGAGTTTAAAAAACATATTTAATTTGCGAATGAAAAAAATACTTATCATTGGTTCAACCGGAATGTTAGCTTTTGATTTAACGCGGGTTTTTAAGGAGGATTATGAAGTAATCGGCGTTAGCCGCGCCGATTTTGATATTACGGACAAATCGGCGGTTGAAAATTTTACTAAAAATCATATGCCCGACATTGTGATAAACACCGCGGCTTACCATAAAACCGAAGAGTGCGAATTAAATCCTGAAAAAAGTTTCAGCGTTAATGCCATCGGCGCTTTTAATGCGGCAAAAGCTGCTAAAGAAATCGGCGCTAAAATAATTTTTATAAGCACCGATTATGTTTTTGACGGGCGCAAAGAACATTACTCAGAATCCGACGCTCCCAATCCGCTCAATGTTTACGGCGCGTCAAAACTTGCCGGAGAAATTCTTACAAAAATTGCCAATGATAATTTTTATATAATCAGAACCAGCTGGCTTTTTGGGATTCACAAATCGGGCAAGGGGCATAATTTTGTTTCTTTAATGCTTGAGAAAGCAAAAAATGGCGAAAATATAAAAGTAGTTGACGACCAGTTCGGCTCCCCGACTTATACTTATGATTTAGCGGCAAAAATAAAAGAACTGATTGAGAAAAACGCGCCGGCTGACATTTATCACATCACCAATACAAGCTCCTGTTCTTGGCATGAACTCGCCGAAAAAATTTTTGAGCTGGTGAAATTAAATCCGAAAATTGAAAAAATAAAATCAAGCGATCGGCCGTCAAGCGTCAAAAGGCCGAAATACTCGGTTTTAATAAGCGAAAATCTAAAAAAGCAGGGGATAGACAATTTGCGTCCTTGGCCGGAAGCCCTATCCGCCTATCTTGACGAAATAAAAAAAGCGTGTAAAATGCTCATTACCGTAAAGTAGTTCGTTTTTAACTCAATATTACATCAGGGTGGAGGAGAGAAATGGCCGAACGACGGGTTGTAGATACAAAGACGGCTTACAATCTTGCCGTTAGAGTTCTTTGCGACACAGAATCTCTTGTGAAACCTCGAATTGCCTATTTATTTGGGGAAACAGAATTCAATCAAAAATCCGTTTTGGATGGGGCATATGAACTTTACAGGAAATTAAATAGCGCGATTTTTATTAGCATGATGGGTGGCGATCCTATAGTCGGCTATCCAGGTTTTAATAAATGGGAATTGGAGTTACGTTCTCGTGGAATTGCAAGATCAAATATATTTTCAGTTGAACCGTTGCCAAAACCGAATAGTTTCACCGAAGCTCAAGGAATAGTGCGTTTGGCTAAAAATAAGGGTTGGCCGAGCTTATACATTATTGCTCCGCCATTCCACCAAGCCAGATTTTTTATTTCGGCAGTAACAGTCGCTCTTTCCGAATATCCGGAATTGAAGATTTATAATAAAGTTGGTGTAACTTTGGATTGGAATGAATGGGGAGTTCATTCACAAGGCGTTCTTACGGGGGCGCGGAAAGATTTTATAGACAGCGAATGGGACAGAATTGAAAAATATATGAATCTCGTTTCTCCGGAAGAAGCTCTTAGGTATTTGGAAAATCGTGACAAATCTTAATTAGTATGATGAGCTCTATGGCAAATTGCCATGGAGTTTTATTTTGCTTGAAAATATTCGGTTTAAGAGTTATTATTCAATTATTAAGATTTATTTTAAATACATGCTTCAATTTTACGAATACAGGACCCATAGCGATCACAGAAGAAGCGGTTCTTATGATATTATTCCCGGAGTGGAAGGCGATTTTAATTTTACCAAGCATCCGGCCGGCGTCATTCCTGAAGAGCTTCACATGCACAAAAGGCAGACCGACCATTTTGCCGTGGTTTCCGGCAAGGTGATGTTCCGGCTTGTTTCCGAAGATGGAAAGGAAGAAAAATTCGTAATGACCGATAAGGACAATAAAACCTTAATTATTCCGCCCGGCGTTTGGCATAGTTATATGGCGCTCGAACCGTCAATAATGGCTTTTTACTTAAGTCATAAATATGACGCGTCCGATGAATTTAAAAAGAAAACCGACCCGTCAGAATGGGCCTTGCCTAAATGATGATTGAAAAAATAAAGACGCATAAAATGGAAATTTTCGGCCTTATAGCTATTTTATTAATGGCCGGTTTTTTCTATTTTTACAATATTACCCAAAAAGGACTCTTTGGATACGATGAGGCGTTCCAACTGTTAACGGGTAATTCTTACGCCCAAATACCTAAAATAGGCGTTAATTACTTGCTCGGCAGGGGCGCTCTCGGTGACTTAACCGCGAAATATTTGCCGGGGAATGTATTTTTTCAAATGAGCACGCGGCCGCCATTCGCGTTTTTAAACGCCCTTGGCATAATGATTTTCGGCTATCATGATTATTCAATATTCGTTATGGACGGCATCTTGGGCCTCGGGTCAATTATTGTTTTGTATTTTATCGCCCAAAAAATAACCAAAAATTATAAATTGGCGCTTCTTTCCGCGTTTTTATTTGGAATTTCCGGCTACCAAATTTATGCCGCGAGAGGCGCTTTCTCAACGATACTGGCCGGTTTTTTCGCGCTTTGCGGCTCCTTTTTTTATATCCGGAATATAGACGATAAAAGTTATAAAGAGGGACTGAACTTAAAATCCGATCTTATGATTGCCGGATTTTTCTGGGGGTTGATGTTCGCGTCTCATTATAGCAGCCTTTTCTTTTTGATGTCGGTCGGTATTTTTGAAATTCTGATGTTTTATCTTTCGGCGCCGGGATCTTTTAAGATTTTTTTCAAGCGCCTTGCGTTTTTAGCCATTTCGTTTCTGGGCGTTGTATTTTTTATTGAAATCCTGCTCCAATTAATATCCTATCTTTTAATGAAAGTGGGCTATCCGCATCGTGTTGTTTCATATTTCTACGAGCTTCGGAGATTTTTCAGAGGCGATTTGGTCGGCGATATGTACAATATCAAGCCGCAGGATTTGTGGTTTTATGGCCGGATGATTAACATTTTGAACGGCTTGCCGTACCTTATTTTATTTTTAATCAGCCCCGTCGTGTTTTTTTGGAAAAAATATCGGCATAATTTATCTTTAGTATTTGTTTTTTTTGTCGCAATGGGCATGTTTCTGTTTGCGAGTTTAAACGGGTTTGCGGTTCCAAGGGCCATGGTCCAGATAAATGGGCTTGTCAGTTTACTGGCAGCTTTGGTTTTTTGGGAAATTTTCCATCTCTTGAAAAAGAATTATAAGGGTTTTGCTTATTTTCTTTTTATAATACTGTTGATTTTTCAAATGCGGATAAATTGGGGGATTTTAAATCTTAAAAGCGGCTACAAAGAAGTGGCCGAGTTTTTATCTAAAGAAAATATTCCCGCGGAAGATATTTATACCGAGACCTGGCCCATTTTTTCATTTTACCTAAATAAAAAAACCCAAATTTTCAACAATAACGCTCGGACAATTTATTATGTGGCCGAGTATCACGAAAACAAGTCTGTTGATTCTTATGATTTCAATATAATCAGCCAGGGAGAACTGCTGGCGACGTTTGACAATCCGATAGGCAGATTTTCGCCGGTAAGGGCGGAAGTGTGGGTCCCGAGGCCCCCCACCAAATGGCCGGCGGCGGAACTGGATAAAATTAAAATCTATAAAGTGCATAGGTGAAACTTTTAATTATTACCCAAAAATACGACACCAACGATTCGGTTTTAGGAGTCTTTAATGACTGGTGGGATAAATTGGCCGGAAAATTGGACGGGGTGCGCATTTTAGCGCTTGAAAAAAAATCCGAGCCGATATCGCCGAACATTGAAGTTGTCAGTATGGGCAAAGAAAGAGGCGTTGGATTTTTTGGAAAAATTATTGGTTTTTATGTCGGTCTTTTTAAAACCGTCGGTAAAATTGACGCTATATTGGTTTCTATGATTCCCAAATACGTTATTTTAGCGGCACCCATTGCCTGGCTTTGCGGGAAACCTATTTATCTGTGGTACACGGGAGTTTCTGTTCATTGGCAGTTGCGGCTGGCAGTTTTATTTTGCAAAAAAGTTTTTACCGCCCATGAGGCGGCGATGAGAATTGATACGCCGAAGAGGATTATTACCGGCCATGGAATTAACGTTGATAGATTTAAGATTCATGATTTAAGATTTAAGAATGAAGATATCATTACAATTTTGTCGGTAGGAAGAATTACGCCAAGTAAGGGGCACGATTTAATCATTCGGGCCGTTTCGGATTTGATAAAATCCGGTTATGATTTGAAACTTAAAATTATCGGTGGCAGTATTCAAGAATATCACCGGATTTACGAACAATCTCTTAAAAAAATGGCTCATGATTTTAGCATCGGAGAAAAAGTGGAATTTTCTGGCGCGATTTCTTACGATAAAATGCCCGATATTTTTGAAAAATCCCAAGTTTTGATAAACGCTGTTCCTTACGGCGGGCTTGATAAAGTTGTTTTAGAAGCGATGGCTTCGGGTATTGTGCCTTTAACTTCCAACAACGCTTTTCATTCAGTTTTTCCCGGAGATTTCGCCGCCCAACTTGTTTTTAAAGAAAATGATTCAGAAGATTTAAAAATGAAATTAAAAAATATTTTAGATAAAAAACTTTACCAAAATGACGAATTGCGCGACACGCTCAGAAATATTGTTGTTAAAAATCACAATCTGTATAATCTAATAAAGAGAATAGTAAAGGAGATGGCTTAAATGGATTATTTTTCCACAAATTACAACGATGAAAAAAGATGGATGAGTTATTGGCATCAAATTAGAGAAGTTGCGGCCTTCAATCCTCAAAACGTTTTAATCATTGGAAAGGGCAATGGATTGGTTTTAGAATATCTTAAATTAGCCGGTATCAAAACCGCATCCTTGGATATTGATGAATCTTTGAAACCCGATGTTGTAGCCTCTGTTTTAAACATGCCGTTTGGCGAAAGTCAGTTTGATGTTGTGCTTTGCGCCCAAGTGCTGGAACACTTGCCTTACGAAGACTTCGGCAAATCGCTTGCAGAAATTAGAAGAACGGCAAAATTCGGCACTGTGATATCCCTGCCCCATTTCGGGCCGGTAATCAAATTTTTCCTGAAAATTCCTTTTTTGCCGCCTTTAAGATTTATGGTCAAGCTGCCTTACCCAAAAAAGCATGTGTTTAAAGGAGAGCATTATTGGGAAATAGGCAAAAAAAATTATCCGCTTAAAAAAATAAAGGCCGAAATCAAAAAATCCGGATTTTTAATCGAAAAAGATTATATCGTTTTTGAGAATCCGCTACATCACTTTTTCGTTTTAAAGAAGTGAAAATCATATACATAACCAACAATCGGATGCCGAGCGAAAAGGCTCACAGTTTTCAAGTGATAAAGATGTGCGAATCATTTTTTAATGCCGGCATAAAAATAGAATTATGGGTTCCAAAACGTTTTAATGCTATAAAAGAGGATCCTTTTATTTATTATAATATCCGCCCCGTTTTTAAAATCATAAAAATTCCGGTTATCGACCCGATTCCGCTTGAAATAATTTTTGGCCATGTTGCTAATTTGATAGAATCGTTAACATTTGCCCTGTCTGGTTATTGGCGACTAAGAAAGAATAAAGAATGCTCGGTTTATTCTCGAGACCAATTTATTCTATGGTTTTTAAGTTTTTCTAAAAATCGGTTTATCTATGAGATCCACAGTTTTCCCGGCAAGCCGTTTTTTTACGATCGGATTTGGAAGAAAGCAGATAAAATTATCGCCATTACCGCCGCGCTTAAACAAAAAATTGTTGAACGAGGTATTGATGGCGGAAAAATTTTAGTCGCTCCCGACGCGGTTGATTTGGCAGCGTTTGATGCCGTAAAGACAGATAAAGAGGAGTTGAAAATGGAACTCGGATTGCCGAAAGAATTTTTAGTCGGCTATGTTGGGCGATTCAAAACTTTGGGGATGGAAAAAGGAATAAAAAATATGATTGAGGTATTACCGATGCTCGGTAGCGACATAAAAATGGTTTTTGTCGGCGGAGAAGAACAGGAGATTAAAGAATATAAAATGCTTGCCGGACGGCTTAATGTTTTGCCCCAATGCGTATTTATCGGTTATCAGTCGTATTCAAAAATTATAAAATACACCAAAGCAATGGACGCTGTAGTAATCCCTTTTCCTAATAAGTTACATTACGCCTATTACGCTTCGCCGCTCAAGCTTTTTGAATACATGGCCAGCGGCCGGCCGATTATCTCGTCGGATTTGCCGGCTCTTCGGGAGGTTTTAAATGATAAAAACGCTTTATTTTTTAAGCCCGAAGACGCGGCCGGACTGGCTAGGGCAATAAAAATGATAAAATCCAGCCAGATGCTCGGCTATCATTTGAGCCGTCAGGCGCTGGCTGATGTTAAAGAATATACCTGGGACAACCGCGCAAAAAATATTCTTAATTTTATTCAACAATAATGAAATACAAGTTAGTTTTAATTATCGGCTCCACTGGTTTATTGGCATTTGATTTAATAAGAATTTTTAAGGAAGACGATAGTTATAAAGTAATTGGATCAAACCATGATGATTTTGATGTTGCAGACAAACAAGCGACGGAAAAATTCATAGCGCTGATCAATCCGGATATTGTCATTAATACTGCCGGCTTTATCAAGGTTGACGAATGTGAACGGGATCCAAAAAAAAGTTTTAAAGTAAATGCCATTGGGGCCCACAATGTTGCTGCGGCGGCGAAAGCCATTAGTGCTGTAAATATTTACATCAGCACCAGTTATATTTTTGATGGGAATAAAAAATCTTTTTCTGAAAATAGCGTCCCAAACCCAGTAAACATTTACGGCGCTTCCAAATTAGCCGGAGAAATTCTCACCAAAATTATTGGCGGAAAGTATTACATAATTAGAACCAGTTGGCTTTATGGAATTCGACGTCAAGATTCTGATTTTATTGCGCAGGTTATTGAACCGGCAAAAAAAGGCGAAGCAATAAAAGTTATTATTGATCAATTCGGCACGTTGACATACACTTTGGATTTGGCGCTGAAAATCAAAGAACTTATTGATAAAAAAGCGTCAAGCGGCGTCTATCATATTACTAATTCTGGTTCTTCTTCTTGGCGTGGATTTGCCGAAAAAATTATTAAATCGTGTAAAATCCATGCGAAACTTATTTCCGTAAAGCTTGCCGAAAGAAGTCCAATTATTAAAAAACCAAAATATTCAGTTTTAACAAGTGTAAATCTTAAAAAAGCCGGAATTCAAAAATTAAGGCCTTGGGAAGAAGCCCTAAAAGATTATTTGACTGAAATTCGCGACTCATTAATACTATAATTAATTTATGAAATTTTTAATCACCGGAGGGTGTGGTTTTCTTGGGACGAATATTTCGGAAGCCCTTCTTAAGCAAAATAAAAAACTGATTATTTTTGATAATTTATCTCGGATTGGATCGGAGCAAAATTTAGATTGGTTGAAACATAGAGGAGAATTCAGATTTATAAATGGCGATATTCGCAACCAGAATGATATTGAGGCGGCTATTATTGCCGAACAGCCGGATGTTGTGATTCACTTAGCGGGTCAGGTTGCTATGACTACTTCAATTGAAAATCCAAGAAAAGATTTTGAAATAAACACCTTAGGATCATTTAATCTTCTCGATTCAGTTCGGAAATATTCGCCTCGCTCAATAATTATTTATTCGTCTACTAATAAGGTTTATGGCGACCTGGAGTGGGTCAGATATGAAGAAAAAGAAAAAAGATATATTGCTCCGGACTTTCTCTTGGGTTTTGGGGAAGATACTCCGCTTCAATTTTCTTCCCCGTATGGTTGTTCAAAAGGAAGCGCTGATCAATATTTTATTGATGCATATCGGATATTTGGCATTAAAACCGTAGTTTTGCGGCATTCTTCTATGTTTGGCGAAAGACAATTTTCAACATTTGATCAAGGATGGATTGGTTGGTTTTGCGAAAAAGCTCTCGAAACCAAAAAGGACATCCTTAACATACCGTTCACAATATCCGGCAATGGGAAACAAGTTCGGGACGTCTTATTTGCCGGTGATATGGTTAATTTATATTTTTTATTAATTGATAATATTGAAAAGGTTAAGGGTCAATGTTTTAATATTGGCGGGGGAATGAATAATAGCCTCTCTCTGTTGGAACTATTTGATATTTTAGAAAAGGAATTAAAAATTAAACTAAAATACACCCGCCTTGAAGCCAGGAAAAGCGATCAGAAAATATTTGTAGCCGATCTTACAAAAATAAAAAACATGACCAGTTGGGAGCCAAAAGTGGATAAAGTTGAGGGTATTAAAAAAATACTTGAGTGGATTCAAAATAAATAATACGCACCATGGTAGTATTAAGCGTTGCCATTCCTTCTTACCAAGAAGAAAAAAACCTAAAAGTTATTTTACCTAAATTACTTTCAGTGTTGGATAAAATTGAACCATCATACGAGGTTCTTATTGTTGATACCATGGAGCCAATGGATAAAACTAAAATTTTATGTTCTACTTTTGGCCTTCGTCTTAGATACTTAAATCGAAAAAAAGTAAATAGTTTTGGTAATGGCGTTAGAACCGGCATCGCAGAAGCTCAAGGAAAATATATTATTTTTATGGATGCTGACGGTTCTCATGATCCGGAATTTATTAGTGAACTTTATAAATATAAGGATGAATTTGACGTTGTCATTGCTTCTCGCTATATTACCGGTGGTGCAACAAAGAATAGTAAAATATTAATTTTCATGAGTCGAGTGGTTAATTTAATTTATTCTTTTGTCTTAAATTTAAATTGCTACGACGTTTCTAATAGTTTCAAATTGTACAAAACCGGAGATTTAAAAAAACTTAAACTTTCATGTAGCAATTTTGACATTGTAGAGGAAATTCTTTTTAAGCTGAAAAGAGATAATAAAAATCTGACAATAAAAGAAGTACCATTCACATTTGATAAAAGAATGTTCGGCAAGACAAAGAGAAATTTATTTATCTTTACACTAACCTATATATATACGTTGATTAAATTGAGATTTAGTAAATAGGGTTAATCAGCATCAATCCTTTGCCCACCCCGCAGATATCAGTTTAGCATCATGTATATAATCATATAAATCATTTTCACTTAGAATTTTTTTATTATCATAATAATTTTTGTACCAGTTTATTGTTTTTTCAAGAGTCTTGTCTTGATTCCACACATTTTTCCACTTGAGTTTTGTGCGCGCCTTTGTCGAATCCAGCTTGAGAAAATTTGCTTCGTGAAAACAACTAGCATTTTTTTCTATTTTATATTTCACGGCGTCCCAATGTTTTTTGGTCCGTTCAACAATCTCGCTTACAGCCAAGGAAGAATCGTCTTTTGGTCCAAAATTCCAATTGTCTGAAAATTCTTTTTTTCCCTCTAATAATTTCCAACCCAATTGCAAATAACCGCTTAACGGTTCTAATACGTGTTGCCAAGGCCTTGTTGCGTGGGGATTTCTTACAATTACACATTTACCCACATTTGCCAATTTAACTATGTCCGGAATTAATCTGTCTTTCGCCCAGTCACCGCCACCAACAACATTCCCGGCCCTTACATTGGCAAGCAAAACATTATGGGTATTGCCATATTCGTTGCGATTAAAAAAAGAATTTCTATATGAGTGGGCTATTAATTCCGCACATCCTTTTGAGGCGCTGTATGGATCATATCCCCCCATTGGATCATCTTCTTTATAACCCCGGGCCCACTCTTGGTTTTTATAGCATTTATCACTGGTGATGTTAATTATCGCTTTAACCGCTTTTGTTTTTCTGCAACTTTCTAATACATTGAGGGTTCCTATAATATTTGTTTCCAATGTTTTTGCGGGGGTTGCATATGACTCTATTACCAATGGTTGGGCGGCCAAATGAAAAACAATATCGGGTTTCTCCGTTTCAATTGTTTTTAATAGTCTTTCTTTGTTTAAAATATCATCGAAAACAGAAATTATATTGAGATGTAATAATTCAAAATGACTTGGATTTGTTGGTATACCCATTGAATAACCGATAACTCGTGCGCCCAATTTGGAAAGCCACAATGAAAGCCAAGATCCTTTAAATCCCGTATGGCCGGTAATCAAGACCTTTTTCCCTTTATAAATATTATTAAATAATTTATTCACTATTTTATTCCCAGATTTTCCAGAAAGGTTTTCCCTCGCTCCACAATTTATTTAAATGTTTTAGGTCGCGTTCTGTATCTACGCATTCCCATTCGCCAATATGTTTATAAACCATAATTTCTCCCGATTTTGCTAATTCCCCAAAAACACCACTTTCCAGATCGCAATTTTCGTCTTCAGTTAAATAATTTAATAATCTTTTATCAAAGACAAAAAAACCACCATTAATTAGACCGGCTGATGTTTGCGGTTTTTCGTGAAATGAAACTAATTTTAAATTATCCTCAATTATTTCTCCAAAACGAGAAGGCGGATGCACGCCCGTGATGGTAAGTATTTTACCGTGAGATTTGTGGAATTTTATAAGTTCGTCAATATTAATATTTGCGACGCCATCGCCATACGTAAGCATGTTTAAACCGTCATCTAAATATTTTTCTAATTTTTTTAGTCGCGCTCCTTTTAATGTATTTAATCCGGTATCCACAAGTGATATTTTCCAATCCATTTCATCGTGGGAATTAAGAGTTTTTATTTCTCTTGGGCCCAAATGAATATTAAAATCATTATTATAAATATGATAATTATGAAAATATTCTTTTATTACCTCCTGTTTATATCCCAAGCCTATAATAAAATCCTTGTGGTTATAATGCGAGTAAAGTTTCATTATATGCCAAATAATAGGCCTATGACCCACCATTGTCATCGGCTTTGGTATCGTTTCTGTTATGTTGCCTAGACGAGTTCCGTAACCCCCCGCCATAATAATTACCTTCATGTTCTTTGTTTTTATTTATAATTGGATAAAAATTCTATAAATTTTGTCTTTAGATATGCAATTTGGTTTGGCGCTAAACCTTGGTGGCAGCCAACCACAAGGGCGTTGCGCATTATTCGTTCGGCGTTCGGATAATTTTTCTGCGCTAAGCGGTGTGTAATTTTTTTAAAACCCGGCTGTTTTAAGACATTGCCGGTAAATATTGGCCGAGTTTGGATATTGTTTTTTTCTAAAAAGGTTATTAGTTCCAAACGCGTAAAAGGAGCGTTTTCCCTGATGGTTAGAGGAAAAGCCAACCACACCGTTTCAGTCTGCGGAGTTTGGGCTGCAAGGGTAAAATATTTATTATATTTACTGAAAAACTTATATAATTCGGAAAAATTTCTTTTTCTAATCTCTTTAAATGCTGGAAATTTTTTTAATTGTTCCAAAGCGAAAGCGGAGGAAAGTTCTAATGGTAAAAAATTATAGCCCACCTCACTAAATATGAATTTATTGTCATATGGTATACCCGCGAGGTTTTGTGTAAATCGATTTTTCAAAAGTTCAGAATTTGTTTTTTCACCGAATAGGGAAGATTGCCTTCCCCATCCGCGCATAACCACCAGGCGATCTACCCAATTTGGATTGTTGACGCAAATCATTCCACCTCCGCCGGCGCCGTTTATAACATGAGAACCATAAAAACTTGTTGTTGAAATATGCGAATATACGCCGGTCGGTTTTTTATTGTATTTCCCCCCTAAAGTGTCGCAAGAATCTTCAATAAACCACAATTTATATTTTTTAGAAAGTTTCGCCAATTTTTCCATATTGGGAATATTCCCCATCAAAGAAGGAATCATAAGCACTTTCGTTTTTTTGGTAATCGCTTTTTCTACTTGTTTTATATTTACCAGATATGCGCCTTCATCAACATCTACAAAGACGGGCACTAATCTTTTTTGGACAATTGGCGCAAGAGTAGTGGCAAAAGTTAAAATAGGAGTAATCACCTCACTACCCTCAGGTAAGTTTAAAAGTTCAAATGCGAGTAAATTTGCCGAAGATCCGGAATTGACCATTACTCCATATTTTTTTCCGAACATTTTTGCTATTTTATTTTCAAATTCTTTAGTATGGTCACCAAGAGCAGTATTATTTTTGAGTACTTTTACCACAGCACCAATTTCTTCCTTGCCGTGGCAGGAATGGCCATATGGTACTCTGATCTTGGATTGAGCTTGTTTATTCATTGATAAAATTTATCATATAGTATAAATTAATTAAAGACAAGCTAACGTGTTTTTCTTGAAAAAAATTAAAACATTAATAAAAAAACATTATTCAGCAATTATTTTGACGCTGCTTTTAGGGGCCTTGATGGTTTTGCCATTTTTTTATTTTCAAATAAACCTCGGAAATAATTTCAAGGGGATTCTGCCGGCAGTTGTGAATGACGAGGATTTTTATTACGCGCGCGTAAAAGACGTTTTGGATGGACACCCCTTTTTAAGTAATGCCTACCTTTTTGAGCATAAAGACGGATTGCCGCAGCAATTATTTTTAGCCGAATGGCTTTTGGCCCAACCGGTAAAGCTTTTAAACATCGGTATTAATACGGCGCATTTGGTTTATAACTTTTTATTGCCGGCCATTGCCTTTATTTTAACTTATCTCGCGCTGTATTTAGTATCAAAATCCCGATTTTGGTCTATTATTGCTTCGGTATTTCTGTTTTTTGGTTTATATCTCACAAGTTTTATCCGTCCGGTAAGCCCCCAATTTAATTTCATTTTCTGGCTCTCGCAGCTTATTTTTTTATGGCGTCTTTTGGAAAAGCCGGAATCTAAGAAATTATTATTTTTAAACATTTTTAATTTTGGACTTCTATTTTATATCTACCCATATTATTGGACGTTTTATTTAATATTTTTTGGTCTTTTGATTGTTGGTTATTTTTGGGAAAACAGAGAAATTGCTTTTAAAATCGCCGCTATTGCTGGCGGCGGTTTAATTCTAGCTATTCCTTATTTTTATCTTAATTATTTGGCCGCTAAACTGCCCTATTATGAAGAAACTCTCACGCGGTTGTTCATGATTTATACGCGGTTTCCTTCCGGATTCTGGATAGTTTTTTGGAGTTTTTTTGGGCTGGTTTTTTTGGGCTGGTTTTTATGGAAAAAAATTATAAATTTGGATATTAAGTCGCTCTTTTTCATTTCCGGCGTTTTGGCAAACGTTGTCGCGGTCAACCAGCATTTGATAACCGGCAAAAATTTTGAATTTTCCAGCCACTATGATATGGCCGCAATGTTTTTTTTGGTTTTTACCGTTGCTTACTTGATTGGAAATTATTTGAAGAAATTATCAAATACTGCAATACATCGCTGTATTGCAGTATTTGCAGTTTTAATATTAGCAGTCACGGTGTTTTATGGAATATTTGATTATTCAAAAAGAGCCTTTGTCATTGATGAAAATGCGGTATATCGGCAAAATTATACACCGGTTTTTGAATGGCTGAATAAAAATACCGAAAAAGACTCGGTTGTTTATGCCAATTCGGATTTGTCGCGGCTGATCCCGGTTTATACGGCCAATAATGTCTTTTACGTCCGCGAGGCCAATTTATTTTTCATTTCCGATAAGGAAGTTTTGGACAGGTTTATTTTGAATAATTTTTTTTCCGCCTTCGGCAAAGATTTTATTATTGAAAACGATCGTTCGGTTTATGGCGTTAGATATATTGATGCTTATGGCCACACTGTTCAAGCAAATAAACTGCGCCGGCTTTTGGGGCTAAAAACCGAGCCGGAAGTTTATTTGCCCGAAGAGGCAATTCAGAAAGTTATCGGCCGAGCCGCGGAATTACAAAAAGGGAATTTTGTGGAAGAAATAAAAAATTACCGTATTGATTATTTAATTTGGGATAAAAATAAAAATCCGGATTGGGAAGTAAATTCTAAAAATTTTAAACCCATTTTTTTAAGCGGCGATTTGATTATTTTTAAATCTGCGTATTTAAGTCTATGAGCCGAAATAAAGGGATTATTGTTTTGATATTTTTTATCGCTATTTTGTCGGGGATTTTTTGGAATCAAAAAATATTCGGCCAGCCGATAAGTTCCGATCAATTGGGCTATGACGGCATTGCCATGGACATATTAAGCAGCGGCCGGTTTACCAGTCAAGGCCAGTCGACATTCAGAGAACCGGGCTATCCTTTGTTTTTGGCGGCAGTTTATAAGATTTTTGGCCATAATTTTGATACTGTCAGATATATTCAGATTATAATTTTTGGACTATTGGTGGTTATTATTTATCTTTTTACCGAAAATATTTTTGGCCGAAATGTCGCGATTTTTTCAAGTTTAAGCGTGGCATTTTTTTACGGCCTTGCCAATCAATCCGGTTTAATTACGACAGAACTTTTATTCGCGTTTTTACTTAGTCTTTTTGCGTACTCTATTTATAAAGCGTCGGCGGAAGACGGTAATAACTGGCTGGTTTTTTCTGCGCTGGTTTTGGGAGGCGCGACTCTGGTTAGGGGTGTGGCCGAATTTTTGTTTTTTTTAGTTATTGTTAATCTTTTTATAATTTATAAAAACAAAATTTCGTATAAGAAGATTTTTTACAAAATCGCGATTTTTACTATTTGTTTTTTTATGGTTTTAACGCCCTGGCTTGTAAAAAATAAATTTAAAAACGGCATTTCCGTTTCATCGTTTACCGGCTATTATCTATTGTTGCAAACCGAACGAATAAAAGAATTGTATCCGCATTATTCCGGTCATTTTATAGGTTACTTTCTTGGTTATTATGTTTCGGAGCGGTTAAATTTTGATACCGGCCCCGGCGATAATAAATATTTTTCTTATTTTGAGAGCCCGATTCAGTCAAGGATAGCGCAGCTTATTGCCGCGGGCTATGATTACGGCGATATCAGCAATGTTTTTACCAAAGAAGCCCTGCCCCAAATTGTTAAGCACCCCGTGCAATTTTTATCGGTGTCGGCGCTGAATTTTTTCAGTTTCAATGGTCCGATTTTAATACGGGGGCCGCTTTGGCAAAACGGGGCCGATCTCTCTCCCCAGTTTGCCGACGGTCGCCATCCAGAAATTCCTGATTATCTGAAACTGATTATCATTCTGACCCCGCGCCTGCTGTGGTTTTTATTTTTCTTTTTTACAATAAAATCAATAGTAAAAAATCTTTGCGACTGGGAAAAAGTCGGTTGGCTTGTTTTAATAATCATTTATTTTAATATTATATACAGCGCGTCTTCAGGACTCAATCGCTATGCTCTGCCGATTTATCCCTTTTATATGATTTTTGCCGTTGCCGGAATGCAGGATTTTTTAAGCCGGCGGATTGTCGTGAAATTAAAAAACGCATCGATTTTGGCGCTTGCGGTCGCTAAGTTTGTTTTTAAAGGCAGAGCCGATAAAAAAATAATCCCCAAAAAAATTTTAATAGTTCAGGAGGCTAGAATGGGAGATATGGTTTGTACAACTCCGATGTTTCGGGCTGTAAAGGAGAAATATTCAGAAATTCGGCTTTACGTGATGGGGAATGAAATAAATAGAGAATTATTATCTAGCAATCCCGACGTTGATGTTTATTTAATCTATCCTAAAAATCTTTATGGACTTTTTAAAATAATCAAAAAAGAAAAGTTTGATTTTGCCTGCATTACAGCTCCTAATTTTACGGCTTTGGCCGCCTTATATTTAGCGGATATTCCTTTGATTGCCGCGCCCGTTATTGAAAATGGTTTCAGCCCGTATGAAACCCGTCCCTATAAAATTTCACGCAGTTTTGTAACCACAAGTTCGCAGAGGCATTTTTGGCAAAAAACGGCATAAACTTCGATTCAGATTTTATTGTTGGCATAACTCCGTCGGCCGGAAGTAAAATTAAAGAATGGCCTTGCGACAGGTTCGCCAAGCTTGCTGACTATATTTATAGTAAATATCAGGCTAAAATCATAATTATCGGCGGACCCGGCGATGTTGAGGTTGATGAAATGATAAGTTTTTTGGCGGAGAATACGAAGTTTGTCAACGCCAAGGGGCTTTTTGATATTGAAGAGTTGAAAGCATTGGTGTCAAAACTGCATCTTTTCATCAGTGTTGACACCGGTCCAATTTATATCGCCGAGGCCTTTAATGTTCCGACCATTGATATTATCGGGCCTATGGATGAAAATGAACAGCCGCCTATGGGCAAATTCCACAAGATTGTCGTTGCTCAAAGGTTAAAACCAGCGTTACATATAATGAACGCCCGCGTTTATGACGCCAAGGAAGTCCGTCGGCAGGCCGAATCAATCACGGTGGAGATGGTCATAAAAGAATTGGATAATTTAATGGATAAAATCTCAATTTCATGAAAATATCTGATAAGGGATATTTGAAATTTGAGAAATAATACACCAATGTTATATAATAAACATTATGTTATAAACTACTTCAATACAGCGCTGTATTGAAGTAAAATAAAAATTATGCCGCATGTATCGCAAAATCCAATAGACAAAAATACGCTATATAAAATAAGCGAAAAATTATTTAAGGCAATTAAACATTTAAAGCGAGAAAAAGAAGCGGCGCAATTTTTATCAGATTTATTGACAAAAACAGAACGCATCATGCTTGCCAAGCGGTTGGCGATTATTATCATGCTGGACGCAAACTATCCATTTAAAGTTATAAGCAATGCTTTAAGAGTGAGCGAAGCCACAATTAGTGTTATGAGAGACAGATTTGATCGCGGTGGAGGCGGTTATAATTTAGTTATCGGCCGTCTTAAAAGGGAAGCAATGTGGCGGGAATTTTTTAAATCTTTAGAAAAAATACTGCAACCGGATTTTTTACCGCCGATAACTGGCAGGGGTCGCTGGCGCCACGTTAAGAAAATTTGAAAACAAATACTTCAATACAGCGCTGTATTGAAGTAAAGCGTTTTTATCTAATTTATCCAAGTTTTGGTTTTAAAATTAAGTAAGGTTAAGTTATGAAAATTTGTTATCTGA
>LCEQ01000005.1 GCA_000994805.1 Candidatus Azambacteria bacterium GW2011_GWA2_42_9
CTTTCCATCATAAGAACAGAAGGTGTGGCTATAGTGTTCCATTTGGCGAGATGGGAAAAATCGGTTTTTGGGCCGCTTATCGGATCAAGATTGTATCGCCAGTCGCCCGGATGGATAACATTAGCAACCGGAGTTTGAATAATGACGCCCAAGGTGTCCATTATACTGTGGGTAACTTCAAAAAAATTAATTTTTAGTTTTCCAAAAATTAAAGTATCGTGAGCAGATGTGATTTCTTTCGATTTAAAATACCGCGAAAGATTAGATTCTTCCAAGCGTTTTCGTAAAAGAAGAAGGGTAAGTTTACTTGCGTAAACCACGGGCCAACCAAGGCGCGGCAAAAGATGGGGAGCGGCTCCTATATGGTCAAGATGGCCGTGGCTTAAAATCACGCCTTTTATTTTTTTCTCTTTTCCGGCAAGATAACGAATATCCGGAATAATATAATCAATTCCGGGCATGTCTTCTTCCGGAAATTGGAGCCCCATATCAAGAATTATAATGTCATCTTCGTACTCAAAAACGGTCATGTTGCGGCCAACTTCTTCTTGCCCTCCAAGAGGGATTATCCTTAGTTTCTCTTTAGAAACTTTAGAAGATTGAGCACTTGTCTCTATTTTGCGCCTTACTTCCGGCGCCGATATTTTTATTTTCATCATATTTTTATTTATTTGTGTGGGCGGGGGGAGAGTCGAACTCCCATGACCTTGCGGTCACAGCGCCCTGAACGCTGCGCGTCTACCAATTTCGCCACTCGCCCTTAAATTCTTCAGGATGATTCAAAAATTTTAATTTATCAAGAGTATTAACTAAGCTATACAACGGCAGGTTTTTAAAAATGCCAAATTCAGAATATTCTCTTGTTCTTATTTTTTTTATTTCCGGAAAAGAATCATAATTCGGATTTTTAATAATATCAATTAAATCATTATTTTTTAGAAAATAATATGAAGCGCCGTGAAGATTTTTATAAGGTTCATAATCATATTCGGCTTTTTCACTTATCCAATTTGCCATAAGCAAGGGTTCATTAAAAACATTGATTGTATTGTGGCCGAAGCCGGGCGGAATAATAAATTTTTCGCCCGGCCCGGCTTCAACCAGGAAAACCGCCGATTCCGATTGAATCAGAAAATATGCCTGTCCCAGCAAAACTTCATAGGCCTCGGGATATGGCAAGTGATAATGGCCGGCGGTTTTTACAAACTCGTCGCCAATTTTTCCCGGAGGGATTAATGTTAAATCATATCGCAAGCCAACGGCTTTTATTTTTTTATCATCTTGTTTCAAATGGGCACGGCGCCAGACGCGATAGACAGGGTCGGGTCCCTTTGCCGCATTGGGATTTTTTGTCCCTTCGGGACATTTCCCGTAGGGAGAAAGATAAGGCCGCATTTCTTCCAAACTTCTTTCCGATTTTTTAATAAACTGGAAATCTCCGCGAAATTCTAAATCCATTTTCTTTTCATCGAAAAATATCGGAAGGTCGGACATTTTTTGTAAATCTAACACGGAAATTTTATTTAAGAATTCTTTCCGTTTCAATATACCATTCATTAATTTTTGAAAAACGGTTTGATGGCAGCGTTATTTTTTTAAGATCAATATTTTTTACCGTTTTTTTAACGGCATAAATATAATTCGGGGAATAAAGGAAAACGGCCGGCGCGTCATTTAACACTAATTTTTGGAATTCCTCAAGCTTTTTGGCTCTTTTGACGACGTCGGTTATTTGACGGGTTTCTTCCAAAATCTTATTAACCTTTCTATTGTTGTAAAGTGAAAGGTTTAATCCCGGATCTTTAATGGCCGCGCCATGCCAGAATACGTAAGGATCAACCGAACTGGTGAAAGATTCACCGACTAAAACCGCTTCGTAATTTTTGGTTCTTATGTAATTCTGCTGAAGTTCGCCGAGCGAAACGATTTTTAAGTTGCTGTCAACCCCGATATTTTTAAGATTGTCCTGAATTAAAACGGCGGTTAATTGAATTGATTTTGGAGTGATAATTTCAATTTTTAAAAGCGTTTCTTCTTTGTCTTTTCCCAATTTTTTAGCAAAAATTCCTTCCGTATTTTTTTTCCAGCCGTTTTTTTCTAAAATTTCTACTGCCTTTTCCGGATTATAACCATAACCGGAGATATCCGGGCTTGAACCGGGCATTCCCGGCGGAATCGGCCCAATGGCTATTTTACCTTCGCCGTTTAATATCTTGTTTAAGAGTTCGTCGCGATTGATGGCGTAGTTTACAGCCAATCTGACATTGCGATCTTTTAGTATCTTGTCATCGGTGTTTAAAAAAACCGCATAAACTCTTTGAGAGGGCAAGGAGAAAACCGACGCGCTGGATAACCCCCGTAATTGATTTTTATTCTGGGCGGTTTGCAAAAACAAGCCGTCAATCTCTTTTCTGTTATAAGCCGAAACCGCTTCCTCTTCAGATGAATAAAATTTAAATATAATATTTTCTATTAGGGGGGCGTAGCCGTGATATTTGCCGTTAGCCGAAAGATTAACCGAAATAATTCTACCCAAAGAATCCTTTTGCAGCTTGATAAAACGATAGGGGCCGGTTCCGATGGGCTTAAGATTGAAATCGGTTAATGGAAAATTTTGCGGCAATACTTTACTCCAAACATGTTCAGGCAAAATTCCGAGCAGGGCCAAATTTCCCGCAAACGCGCCATATGGGCTTTTTAAAGTTATGATAACCGTGTCTTTATCCGGAGCTTCAGCCTTTATGCCCTGCCAGCCGGCTCTTAGGGGGCTATTGTATTCCGGGTTTTGGACGGCATTGATTGTAAAAACAATGTCGGTGGCGCCGAATGGCTCTCCGTCATGCCAGAAGACACCCCCTTTTAATTTGATGATATACGTTTTACCATCTTTTGACACTTGATACCCCGAAGCAAGATCGGGTATTAGTTCTCCGCTTTCGTTATATTTAAGGAGCGAAGAAAAAATTAATCCGGAAAGATCCCTGTCGGCATCGTTGGTTGCCAAAACAGGATTAAGATTGTGCGGCGATTCGGAAAGGGCTTCAACATAGGTTCCCCCGGCAATAGGCGACTCTTTGGTTTGGCTGATATATAAATTATTAATCAGGAAAGACAGGGAAAAAAGGATTAAAACGGCAAAAAAAGAAAACCAGATTTTTTCTTTTTGGCCAAGATGCTTCCAAATTCTCGGAAGATTTTTTATTCTCAAGAATTTAAGCGTATTTAAATTTAGAGGATTTTTCAAAATAAATCAAAGTAAAAATGAAACAAAACTTAAAGCCACGAACAGTATCGCCAAAACGATTGTGGCCCAAAAAATAATTTTTTCAATGCCACGACGTGTGTGATAAAATGTTGATTCGCCGCCAAAAACCGAAGAAAGGCCCGAGCCGCGCGCCTGGAGAAGAATTGCTCCTATTAAAAGCGAGGAAATAATTATTTGAATTATTGGTAAAAATTCAGCCATATGTTTTTAATTTTCTTTTTGGGTTGCCGACGAAACGACAAAATTAAAAGCGCTTATGATTACTGCCGTCCAAAAGTAGGCGTTAAGTCCGGTAATGGAGAATTCCGGAGCGAAGCGAATGACCAGCCAAATCAGAAATATGTTGATTATCAGGGTAAACAGGCCCAATGTGATAAGTATAAAGGGGCTGAGAACTAATTTCAATATCGGCTTAATAAAAGCATTCACCAAGGCCAGCATTAAAGCGATTTTTATCAAACTTAAGAATTCGTATTGGAAAATAACTCCGGGAACCAGCCATTCCGACGCAAGAATCGCCAATGCGTTGGCTACAATATGGAGGATAAAACGAGTAATCATAATGATAACAATAATACAATATTTTGACAAGTTTATACAATGGGTATTAAATTTATTTAAAGATCTTTTTAAATTTTATTTGTAAGGAGGTGTTGCTATGTCTTGGAATAAAAAGAATAGCGATAATGAATTTCAGAAAGAAGGTAGCGATTCTTATATCAGTTGTAATCCACAAGAAAGAAAAATATATATACGCGGTGATATTAATTCCCATGCTTCTAATTACTTTGCTATTGGATTTGATAAAATGCGATCCCAAAAAACTCTCACCGTGATTGATATAAGTTCGCCGGGCGGCAATTCGATTCCTGGGTTAGATATTTATAATAAAATACGCACTTCCGTTTGTCCGGTTATTACTATGACTTTTGGAACAGTGTGCTCGGCAGCATTCTTGATATTTCTTGGTGGCGATAAACGCATTATCTCTAGAGAGGCCATGATTAGATTTCATTGGCCTATCGGAGAAAGAAATCATGAAGAAATTAATCTTGACTCAACCGAAACCGATCGAGATTATTATAAGAAGCTTTTTGAGCACTATTGTAATATTATTGCCAATCGCACAGGTTTAACGCTTAGGGATATTAGAAAATACATGCGTTATTCAAGAATGTTTGATGGCAAACAAGCGCTCAAAATGGGCATTGCTACAGCGATTTTTGAGGATAAATTTCCCAATAAAAATAAAAAAGGGCGTAAATAGCCCTTTTTAAATTTCTTGACAATATAAAAATTTTAGGCAATAATCTTAATAATAAATTATATTATGGTAAAAAATATTTCTATTAAACCCTTGGGTGATAGAGCGGTGGTTTTGCCCCTTAAAGAGGCTGAAAAAACCAAATCGGGGATTATTTTGCCCGAGACCGTCGATAAGGAAAAACCGGCCCAGGGCCGAGTGACGGCTATCGGCGCCGGTGAAAAAATCAAAAAATCCGGGCTTAAAAAAGGCGATGAAGTTGTTTTTGAAAAATACGCTGGCACCGAATTTAAAATCGGAGGCGTAGAGTATAAAATTTTAAAAGAGGAAGAAATTCTCGCGATTTTAGAATAAAAATATGGCGAAACAAATTATTTCAGGAAAAAAAGCCAGAGAAGCGGTCAAAAGAGGGGTTGACCAACTGGCCGATGCCGTAAAAATCACCCTGGGTCCTCGCGGCCGCAATGTCATTTTAGATAAAGGGTTCGGAGCGCCGACAATTACCAACGATGGCGTAACGATTGCCAAAGATATTGAACTTAAAGACAAATTTGAAAATATCGGTGCCGAACTGGTTAAGGAAGCGGCTTCAAAGACCAATGACGTTGCCGGCGATGGCACGACCACGGCCGTCGTTCTGGCGCAGGCGATGATTGCCGAAGGTATTAATTTGATAAATTCGGGTGCTAATCCGATGATTTTAAAACGCGGGATGGATAAAGCGGTCCTGAAGGTCTCCGAAATTTTAAAGAAAAATTCCAAACCGGTAACTAAAGAAAAAATAAAAGACGTGGCGGTGATTTCCGCCAATGACGAGGAAATGGGTTCGCTTATCGCCGAAGTGATTAACAAGGTGGGCAAAGAGGGAGTGGTGACGGTTGAAGAAGCGCAAACGCTCGGCGTTAATTATGAGTTGGTTGAGGGTTTGCAATTCGACAAGGGATATGTCAGCGCTTATATGATAACTGATTCCGAAAGAATGGAAGCGGTTTTGGAAAAGCCTTATATTTTAATTACTGATAAAAAAATATCCTCTCTTAGCGAGATAATGCCGCTCCTCGAAAAATTAGTGAAATCGGGCAATAAAAATCTTGTGATTATTGCCGATGAAGTTGATGGCGAAGCATTGGCAACGCTGGTGGTTAATAAACTCCGGGGAATTTTTAATGTTTTGGCGGTGAAAGCCCCGGGCTTCGGCGACAGGCGCAAAGAATTATTGGAGGATATTGCCGTTGTCACAAATGGCGAGGTTATTTCCGAAGATAAGGGCATGAAACTTGAAAATGTTGAGCTCAATGTTTTGGGAGAAGCTAAAAGAGTGGTTGCCAATAAAGATAACACCACGATTGTCGGCAGCGCCGGTAAGAAAATTGAAATTGAAAAAAGAATTAACCAAATTAAAGTTCAGCTTGAAAAAACCGATTCAGAATTTGACAGAGAAAAATTACAAGAAAGATTAGCCAAGCTTTCCGGCGGCGTGGCGGTTATTAAAGTCGGCGCGGCCACGGAAGTGGAAATGAAAGAAAAAAAATTTCGAATTGAAGACGCAGTTTCGGCTACTAAAGCCGCGATTGAAGAGGGGATTGTTTCCGGCGGCGGAGTGGCGCTTTTTGAAGCGGCAAAAGAAATTAAGGCCTCAAAGCTTGCCGGAACCGCCGAATTCGGCGATGAAGCCAAAGGCGTCAATTTAATTGTCAGCGCTCTTGAATCGCCGATGCGGGTCATTGCTAAAAATGCCAATAAAGACGGCAATGAAGTTATTGAAGAAATAAGCAAGAGAGAAAAAGGATTTGGCTATAATGCCGTTACCGGAGAATACGCCGATATGATTAAAGATGGCGTGATAGACCCTTTGAAAGTTACCAGGAGCGCTTTGCAGAATGCCGCCTCAATTGCTTCAATGCTTTTAACCAGTGAGTTTTTAGTCGCCGATCTTCCTGAAAAAAATAATCCGCCAGCTGGCGGACCGCCGATGGGCGATATGGGGATGTAAAAATCAAGATCTTTTATTTTAATAAAAAGGCGGAGGGCAAAAATGACCGGAATAAAAGAAAGGCGGGTTACTGCAGAGTACGAAGGGCGTCTTAATTATATTGTTGATGCATGTGCCAATGCCGAGTCCGGTCGATCGGGACATTTTGAGGGTTTTCAGCCGGGTCCGGGTAAAAAACTTTTTGATTATTTAGATTACGAAGCGATGGCAAAATACTCCGGCGCGGTTAAAGGACCTGCATTGACAATCGGGGAGATTAGCGAAGCCATTATAAATGCAATTAATGAAAAAGCGGCTGATCGCAAAAAACCCGGTATTCACCCGGGCAAGAAGCTTGTTACCACTAATCATATTCTTTTTCAGTTTTATTTAATAAAGCGCGCCTTGAGTGCCACGACGAAATAAGACCAAATAGGTCTTTTTCTTTTGAATTTGACTTAAAATTTTTTTTATTATATTCTCATTATCATGTTAATCATCCGTTTGCAAAAAGTAGGCAAAAAACACACCACGACTTTTAGAGTGGTGCTGACGCAAAAAACCGCCGCCGCGAAGCGGAAGTATTTAGAATTACTCGGCAATATTAATCGAAAAACAAAACAAGTTTCTTTAAATAAAGACAGAATTTTATATTGGATTTCCAAAGGCGCCCAGCCGTCGGAAACCATGCATAATTTACTTATTTCCCAAGGCGTAATTACCGGCGAAAAGATTCCGGTTCATAAGGTTTCTAAAAAAGCTCCAGAAGCGCAAGAGACTAAAGTACCTGCAGCATAAAAAATAAAAACAAAACAGTCGTCGTTTGACGGCGTTTTTGTTTTGTAATAGTATAAAAAATACTAAGTTTTTGTTCCTTTTCACAAGGAGGTCATAATGGCGGAAAAAGTACAGGTTGTCGTCGTTAAAATAAGTGTTGAAGATTTGAGGGCACTGCAAGCTCTTTCAATTATTGATGAACGGTCGGTAGGTGACCTTATCAGAGAAGCAATTAAAAAATATGTAGAGAGTAGACGTAACGCCCCAGGTTTAGACTCACAAATTGAAATCGCCAGAAAAATTCAAGAGGATCTTTGGAAAGCATTGCATACACCAAGGAGAGATTAATCATGGATTACATTCAGCCAGAGTATAGGGTCAGATGGATTTGGGGGAAATGTGAAACTTGTGGTAAAAGAACTTTTCAATTTGTGAGCCATAAAGTTAGAAAGTCAGTATTAAGTCTCATTGGTCTCATAAGAATCTTTAACGATTTGCCACAACCTCATGAAACTTGTATTTATTATACTCGTTGGATTGCACAGCACCACGTTTGTCATGATGAATTTTGTGTCAGAGAATGTTGTAGAAAAAAGCTACCTTGGACCAGTCTAATGACATTGCCGTGCTCTGGTCAGATAAGTTAGTCCAAAACGATCCGTTACCTCTCGTGTCCCAATCGGAATGGGCGAGGTGCTTGACGGATTTTTTTATTTTTGCTATATTATAGCAAATAGTAGATAGGTCGACCTACTAACAGCTTAACACTTTTATTCAAAGAAAATGGCTAATAAACCAGTTGATCAGGAGTTTCTTGAATACCTTGTTAAGTCAATTGTTGACCATCCGGATGATGTCAAAATTGACCGCAAGGTTGACGAGATGGGAGTCCTTTTAGACCTTAAAGTCCACCAAGAAGACATGGGGATGCTTATTGGTCGCCAGGGCTCGACCGCTAAAGCCATCAGGACTCTTCTTCGGATAATTGGCGCCCGCCACAACGCGCGCGTCAATTTGAAAATTGAAGAGCCGGAGGGCTCAACTCGTCCTCAAAGAGAAAGAACAAGAGACATGGATGAAGTTGTGGAAGATTTGAAACAACTTTAACCTCAAAAACTAAAACCCCCGCGATCGCGGGGGTTTTAGTTTTTGATAAAATCCCGCCAAAGCGGGATATCGGATTACATCAATGCGATTAAAGAAATCGCAAGGCCAATACCGAGAAGCCATAACATAATTTTTCTTAAACTATAGACCTTAAATTCTTTCGGAGGCTCCTCGCGGCTTAGCCAGGTTGCCATTTTTGGTCTTTCTTTTTGGAGAGTAGTAGAGGAACAAATTTTCTTTGACTTTAGCGCGTAATATTGTTAAAAGTCAAGTATAGAAAACGATCTTTAAAATATGAAAACGGGGGACTAATGATGGAAATAAAAACGACGATGGATGAAAAATCTTTTTCTGAAAAATTTTTAGATTGTTTCCTTGGATGTGTCGCTATTGGAGCTTTAACGGCATTTCTATTTTTACTATTCGGCAGTAAAGCTTATGGCGCCGAAAATATTGAAAACTTAAGCCAGTCCCAGATTAACGAACTAATGCTTCAAAAAATTTATAAGTTAGAAAAACACGTGAATGCTTTGGAAAACAACCGGATTCCAGCAGAAATTGAATTTTGCGGCGAACGAGTGCCCAAAGAAAGAGGATGGGTTCGCGGACGGCTTGAAAAAGAATTATTAATGTTAAGCCGCAAACAATTTATTCTCTACATTAAAAGAGCCAATTATAAATATTTTCCTTATATTGAAAATCGCCTTAAAGAATGGAAAATGCCGGATTGTTTGAAATATATTCCCGTTATAGAAAGCGCTTTAAATCCCAATGCTCTTTCTTCCGCCAAAGCCGGGGGTTTTTGGCAGTTTATTCCTGGAACAGCGAGGCGGTATGGTTTAAAACAAAATATTAATTGGGATGATAGATCTGATTTTGAAAAAGCCACCGATGCCGCTTTAAAATATCTTAAGGAAAATTATGACCGCTTTGGCAGTTGGGCTCTGGCAATGGCCGCATATAATTCCGGCGAAGACACGATTGAAAGCGCGATTAGAATCCAAAAAACGAAAGATTATTACAATCTTTTACTGCCAACCGAAACAATGCAATATAATTATCGCGCCATTGTTGCTTATCTAGTTATGTCCAATCCTGAAGCATATGGGATTTATTTAAACGAAGGCGATTTATACAAATGGCCGGAAACAGAAGAAGTAATTTTGGAGCTTTCAAAACCGAAACATGTTGCGGACATTGCCGCATATTTAAAAATTTCAGTTGTTGAATTTCTTTGGTTGAATCCCCAAGTTAAAATTTCTTCTGGAAAAAGACCCTTTAAGGAAAGGTTCAAAAATTTTATTATCCGCAAAGACACTCACACTTTTAAAATTCCCAAAACTCCGTAATCTTGCGGAGTTTTAAATTTGCCATTATTATCAAAGTTAAAGCCAAAAGCAACTTAAAAACTTAATAGGAGTAGGCAAAAATGTGGAGGAAATTGGCAAGATTTTCGGTTGTTTTGCTTTGTTTAGCGGCAATTTTTGGCACCGGTTATTTGGTCTTTTGGTACTATTTTAAGTATAAAATTGATGATCTGCCGGATGTTCTGGCGCTTAAAAATTACAATTTCAACCTTTCAACAGTGGTCCGCGATGATGAAAGAGAAATTATTAATAAATTTGCGGTTGAGGACAGAATATTTATACCGTTCAAATATATACCGGACACCGTGATAAAGGCGGTGACGGCAGCTGAAGACAAAAAGTTCTGGTCCAAACGATTGATTTTGGGAATTGATCAAACAGGAATTGCCAGAGCGGCGTGGAAAAATTTTTTGGCCGGAAAAATCGTTGAAGGCGGCTCAACAATAACACAGCAGGTAGGAAAGAATGTTTGGCTCTCAAACGACAAAACGGTTTCAAGAAAGTTTAAAGAAGCGCGTTTAGCTTATCGGATGGAAAAAGAGCTTCCAAAAGAATTGATTTTTGAGATTTATATAAATCTGGCTTATTTCGGCCACGGCAAATATGGCATTTACACGGCATCCGAGTTTTATTTTAGCAAAAAACCGGATGAATTAACTATTGATGAAGCGGCGATGCTGGCCGGACTAATCAAGTGGCCCTATCAGTTTTCACCCATTGAAAAACCAAAATCGGCTCGAAACAGGCGGAATACGATTCTTGAAAGAATATACAAAATTGGTTTTATAGGCGCCGAGGAACTAAAAACGTTAAAAGCCAAACCATTAGGATTAAATGTCAAAAATGCGGAAATAAAAGCTCCATATTTTCCAGTTATGAAAGAGCTGCATCGACTCGGTTATAAAAAAGTCGTAAATCAGGGTCTTGATGTGCGGCTGTCTTTAAACTCGCATATCCAGCAGATTACCGAAACGGCCTTCCAAAATGGCCTGGCGGCATATGATGAACGGCATGAGAATCGATTGGTTCTCTATAATTTATCTGATTACGAAATAACATCGCTTAATGATTTTATTTCGGACAGCTGGAACGGCGAATTGGGACTGGATAGCGTTGTAGATGGGCTTGTTATCAGCATTTCTTCCGATGCCGCATTGGTTAAAATCGGAAATAACGAACTTGCTAGCATTAACACGGAGTCATTTTCCAAAATTAGGAAAGATGAAACTGATTTATCCAAATTATTCAAAGCCGGTGATATAGTGAGTTTGAAAATCGTCGGCATTGATGCCGCTAATAATTTTACGGTTGAAATTCTTCAGCCGGAAGTCCAGGGAGCGGTTGTAGTTTTAGATATTAAAGGCGGCATTAAAGCGATGGTTGGCGGGCGCGATTTTAAATCCAGTGAATATAATCGGGCAATGCAGGCCGAGCGCCAGGCCGGTTCAGCTTTCAAGCCATTTGTTTACGGCGCTTTTTTTGAAAAGTATCCGGAAAAGGACTTACAAAGCATAGTTCTGGATTCACCGATTTGTTTCAAAACCGGAAATCCCGAAAAACCCTTGTGGTGTCCTAAAAACTATGAAGAAAAAGGTTTACCGAAGTTTATGGGTCCAATTCCGGTTCAAATTGCTTTCGCGCGGTCGCGAAATGTGGCAGCGGTGCGGACAGCTTACGGATTGGGTTCAAAAGAGTGGATTAATGGCAAAGAAGTATATGTACCCGGCATAAACAATGTTGTTGACTTAGCAAAAAATCTTGGGATAACAAGTGATTTACCGCGATATCTGCCAACCGCCATTGGCGCCGCTGATGTTAAAGTTATTGAACTGGCCAACGCTTATGCTGCTTTTTTCCGCGAGGGAATTTATATGCCATATTGGTTTTTAAAAAGCGTTGAGGATAAAAAATACGGCTTTAGAGATTTTGAACCAAAAGAATCAAAAGAAGTGCTTTCGGCCGAAGCGGCAAATAAGGTTTTGGAAGGAATGCGCTGGGTGGTTTTGGCCGGTACCGCCCGTTTGGCTTCTCGCGAATTACCATTTGCGGTCGCTTGTAAAACTGGAACTACTGATAATTTTACCGACGCTTGGACTATTTGTGGAACGCCACAATATGTTGTTGCCGTTTGGGTTGGTTTTGACAGGAAAGCGATTCCTTTGGTAAGCCGTGAAAGTTCAGCTAAAGAAACCGGCGGCAAAGTCGCCGCGCCGATAGTTGTTGAAATACTAAAAAAAATCTATGAGAATCGGCCTTATGATAATTTCCCGGAAGAAATTGAAAACCGGATTTTAGGCATTAAAAAACCGGTTCCGCAACCATTGGAAAATAATCCAGCTCTGCCAACCGAAAATCAAAAACCGGCCGAAAATCCGGAATCAGAAAAAACAATCACCCCCGAATAAGGGGTTTTGATTTTTTATTAAATTAAATTTAAGATAAGAATATAATGAAATTTGATATTATAACCATATTCCCAAAGATTTTTAACTCTTATTTTAACGAGAGCATTATTAAGCGTGCCAAAAAAACGGGAAAAATAAAAATAAATATTATAAATCTGCGCAAATTCGCAACAGACAAGCATAAAACTGTGGATGAAAAGCCATACGGCGGGGGGCCAGGGATGGTTTTTAAAATCGAACCACTTATAAAAGCATTGAATTCAATTTTACCCCACCTTAATCCCCCCCTTAATAGGGGGAGGAAAAAAGAGGGGTTTAAGAAAACTAAAATAATTTTATTTTCCGTTTCCGGAAAGCAATTTGATTCCAAAATGGCAAAAGATTGGGCAAAAAAATACAATCATATCATGATGATTTCTGGCCATTATGAGGGCGTTGACGAAAGAATTAAAAAAATCATTTCGGATTTCGGATTTCAGATTTCGGATTTATCAGTTGGTCCTTACGTTCTAACCGGCGGAGAACTGCCGGCAATGATTGTTGTTGACGCGGTTTCGCGCCATATCCCCGGTGTCTTGGGAAAAAAAGAATCGCTTGAAGAAGAACGGCTCGGCGTCGGCGTGCCGGTTTACACTCGCCCCAAAATTTTTAAATATAAAAACAAAACATATGCGGTGCCGAAAGTTTTACTTTCAGGAGATCATAAGAAAATAGAGAAATGGCGAAAAATTCACCAAAAATAAAATACAAATTTAACAATATATTTGTTAAGAAAGGTTTTTTATAATAATATTGTTTTGTATGCTTCGCATGGATTTTCGAGATAAATTAATTGAAGATGGTTTAACTTTTTCCGATATTTCTTTGCGTCCTCAAAAATCAAATTTAAAAAGCCGTCTTGATCCGGACACTTTTTGCCGTATTACAAAAAAAATCAAACTAGCCGTTCCGATTATCAGCGCCAATATGGATACGGTTACTGAAAGTGCGATGGCGATTGCTATGGCGCGCTACGGCGGCATCGGGATTATTCATAGGAATATGGGCATTGAAGCACAGGTCGGCGAAATTTTAAAAGTTAAGTCAGCCGAAGAAGCCCTGATACGAAATCCTTACACTCTGTCTCCTCTAAATTTTGTCTGGCAAGCTCGGGAGCTTTTAGCGGAGCGTCAAATTGACAGCGTCCTGATTATTGATAAAGGTAAAAAGCTTGTCGGCCTTATTACCAAGTACGAACTTGCCCGAGCCGAAGGCACAGAACCTATTAAAAAATATATGCTTCCGAGAAAAAATTTGATTGTTGCGGAAATTAAAGGAAGAATTCTTACCGAAAAAGATGCCCGCATTTTAGCGGAAAAAATTTTTGAAAAGCAGCGTCTTTTGGGAAAACTGCCCTTTGTTGATAAAAAAGGAAAATTAGTGGCGCTTTTAATTAAAAAAGATCTTTTTAAAGCGGCGCTATACCCAACGGCTACCAAAGATGAATTTGGCCGGTTAAGAGTTGGCGCCGCAATTGGAATCGGAGAAGATGCCATTATAAGAGCCACGGCTCTTGTTGAAGCCGGAACTGACCTTTTGGTATTAGACGTTGCTCATGGCCACGCAGTAAGGCCACTGGAAATAGCGCGATTAATTAAAAAGCGTTTGCCTAAATGTGAATTAATTATCGGTAATGTTGCGGCTCGCGAAGCAATTCGCGACTTAGCTCGGCTTGGTGTTTCGGCCATAAAAGTCGGCATCGGGCCGGGTGCCACCTGCTCCACCCGCATTGTGGCTGGCGCCGGCGTGCCGCAGGTCTCAGCAATTCTGGAGTGCGTCCGCGAAGCGCAAAAGCGTGGAATTCCGATTATCGCCGATGGCGGCATCCGCTATCCCCGAGACGTTGCCATTGCTATTGCCTGCGGCGCTTCCGCCGTAATGGTTGGCACTCTTTTTGCCGGAACCGACGAAAGCCCGGGCGATATTATTGACGATAATGGTAGGTTGGTTAAAGTTGTGCGCGGGATGTCTTCTTTAAATGTTAACCTCGGCATTAAAGGGGATAATTTTATTAAAGCCGGAATAAAAGATATGATTCAACCGGAAGGCGTTACCGGACATGTTCCTTATCGCGGTCCTCTTATCCGAGTTTTGGGGGCTTTGGTTGCCGGCTTGCGTTCCGGCATGACCTATGCCGGCGCTGCGACCATAGAAGAACTTCAAAAACCTTTCCCTCGCAAATTCACCAGGATGAGCCGCGCGGCTTGGGAAGAATCCAAACCGCACGATGTTGAAATAATTTAAACAGAAACAAATATACCCCAGCTATTCGAAGCTGGGGTATATATTTTATCAAAAAACAAACTAAGTTTCAGATGTGATATGAAGTTTCTTTTCTATTCCCATTGAAATAGCAACACCGGTAACGCTCCCGACAGCTCCACCGGCGGCATAAGGGACGTAAAGCTCGGGAGTCCAATTTTTCACGTGGAGTTGTCGAAAAGTCAGGAACCACACTCCGTTGCTGAAAATCGAGGCGATTACGTGATAAATCATACTATCCCTATTTCGGGATCGGCTGACCATGGAAAATGCTATTTGCTGAGCTGCGGAAAACGCGGTAAGTATAAGGAGAAAAGAGTGATTTTTTTGGAATGCCGCGAATGCGGTAGCCACCAAAGTGAGAGTAATAACTGTTTTTTTGGGAATAAGGGTCAAAATCTCCTTATAAGAAAATGACTCTCCGTCTTTTTCAAGATGTTTATCGGCCGTTGCGCCGATTTGCCTTTCAATCACCGAGGAAGTCTTTTGTCCCGTGAGACCGCCGAGAACCGAACCGAAACAATAAGAGGTAAAAAGCACAAATGTCATTCCGGTAAGGGCGAGGTCGCGGTAAAGCAGATACCAAACTATACTATTTACTATTGAGGCTATAATGTGATATATGGTGTTATTTGTGTTTCTCGAACGTCTCAGGATAGAAAAGGCGATACTGTTTACAAACACTAGGCTGGCAATCTTGAGGGATGCGGCAAAGTTTTCCGCGTAAATCGCAACTATAATTCCAAAAATTGCCAGAAAAACAAGAAGAACTTTTTGAACTAGAGCTGATTTCGCCGATGCCTTCTTTTTATCGACGTTTGTCGTGATACCGAAAACTTTTTCGACTTTCATAGAAGCGACCGCGCCGGTAAAACTGCCCCAGACGGTTGCGACGGTGTAGGGTACAAAAAGTATAATTGTCATATCGTCCTTTATGAGTAGATTTAGCGTTGAATACCACAAAACATTACTCAAGAGTACCGTGAAGGCATGATATGGGGCGTTATCCCTTACCGCCGAGCGGCTGACCATGGAGTAGCTCACATTATTCAGATAAGCGACCGCCATCAAAATAATCACGGCAATTTTATCGTCGGCAATAAATATCCAGATAAGACCGATGAGCGCCAAAACCAAAAGTATTTTCCAAGGTTGGCTGTGTTTTTTTTCCACCTAGATACCTCTCGTTTTTAAAGAACCTAAAATTCCATTAGAAGTAGTAAATCACTAAAGCATTATGCATGTAAAGATTTGGTTAATCGGCAAAACTAAAAGCCCGATGATCGGGCTTATTTTTTACGCTGGATTTGGGAGGAATTCCTCCCAATTAAAGTCGTAAGGGTTTTCGAAATATTTTTTGATCTGATCATAAAGGAGCGCTCGTACAAGTACCGGTCCGCTATCGGGTCCGTCAACGGGAAGACCGATAAAGGATACTCCGGTGTTGTTTGGCGGGAATCCTCTCTCGCCGAATGAGTCGGTATGGGTTCCTGGAGGGGCCATATGATAAAGCGTGTGAGAAGTTCTCACAAACCCGCAGAAGTGTTTGTCTCCACAGGTCTTAAGCGTCACGCGTCCTTCAAAAATGCGGGAGTAATTTCCCCGTTTTTCGTCGTTTCTTACCGCTCCAAGAAGAGTGTCGCCCCAGCTGGTCAGGCGAGTGGGCGCATCCCGGAATTCAAGCCCCCATTCGTATTTGCCGGGGGCGTGAATAGTTCCCCAGCCGATAAATTGATTACTGTAAAGAGGCGCTTTCACGAAGGTCTCAAGCAATTGCTTCTGATTGGCCCAGTTTGGCCGTGAAAGCAAAAGAGACCGCAATATCTTAGCGTAAACCCTTCCTTCTGTAAGCTCGTTATTTACCGTGTTTCCGAAATGATTACCCGTTCCGTAATTAATGAATCCAATATCTCTGCCGTCGTATTTGCACGGCGTTTCCGCAAAATTACTGACGCCTCGGATTATCAGTCCCGATTGGCGTGAGCGCGTGAGAAGAGCGTCAAAAAAGTCAATGTTCGGTTCAAGATGCCGCTCCAAAAGCTGTTCCATCTGATCCTGTACCCACGCTTCGCCCCTAACTTGCAATTGGTGAAGGACGAAAACGCAGGTTTCTTTGAAAATTTTCACAAAATCGGCAGCCTGGGCGGTTCTTGCCAGATCAAGCCGTTTGCGCAATTCATCCTCGATTAGCGCGTAAGGCATTTTGTGAGGATGTGTCTGTTGCTGAATTTGGAAATGATTTCCCTGGGCCGGGTCATCGTTCATCACGAAACAATGGACGGGAATTTTTCCGTTCTCAAAAAGTTTCGCATGGCGCATCATTTCAATTACGGCTTCATCCATCCCTAAGAATCTAAGAGCGCTGCCGCTCTTGCCGTTATCGATAACGAATTCCTTGCTATGCCATCCCCAGTGAGGATCGCTGCTTTCCATAATCCAAATATTTTTCGTCATTTGCGTTTCCTGATTTACCGGCTTGACCGGCTTTTTACCGTTATCATCATGTTTTGCATCAGCATTAATCAATGATTGGATTGAAAACTCATTAGTACTGATGATTCCGTGTCGGCAAGTGAGGCGCATCACTCCCGGCTGGAATTGCCACCGGGAAATTGCTCTGGCAAGAGGATGTGGATTACCAAGCGTATGTTCAAGCGCTTTTCTCAAGAATTGATCATCAATGGCAATCGGCGCGACATAGATATTTGAGGATCCTCGTTTTCCTTTTGCATCTACTTCACGAACCGTCATACGAAAATTCAAAGCGAATGGATGACAAATCACCACCACCCTGGGAAATTTACCCTTGAGAACCTGTGGAGCGTAATGATCGGTAAAATCGGCAAGAAGCGTGTCTGTGACTTGCGTGTGGCTTGGAATATTGAATTCCACCACTTCGTCGCCGAATTTAAGATAATTTTTCGTGCGCATGCCGATAACTTTGCAATTGGGGATGACCTCTTCAAATTTCCTAATAACGAAGCTCCGCACTTTGTTGTAAAATCTTTCTCTGTCTTGATCGCGGATATAAGATATAACCGTTCTCGACCGCTCGTTGGCAAGGGTTCTGAGTTTTACGCTCAATTTTTCAGCTTCTTTTTGCTTTTTATTATGCTTTGCGCGTCCTCTCGCGCTTTTTACCGCTTTAATTTCCGCGTCAAGTTCCTGTTGCGCCAGAAATGTCAGATAATTGAGCGCCCACCGCGCTGAGGAAGCGATAATGCGTTCGTCGTTATATCCCAAGAAGAGAAAATGCGGTCCGGGAAATTCCGGCCCGCCTCCCAGTTCCTCTGGTTGCCAACAAATTTTTCGGACGCCGGACATGACGTTGGCAAAAGCTTCAGCTGTCGTTTCATAAATCACCTCATTGTCTGGCAAATTTTCCAGAATACGTCGCGCTTTTCCCTGGTAGCTTGGCTCAAGGAGTTCAATACTGGTGTTCAGTCCGGAAATTAGCGCTTTCAAAACATGATTCAATCCTCCCGCTTTTAGGAAATTGAAATTAATGACGTTAGACAGTACGACTGCATCTACCTTATTACGCCTTGCATTAGCAAGAGCGCATCGGACGGGATTTAATCGGATAACCCTTTTGTGTTTTGTCCCGATATTTGCGCCATTGATTATATCAACATCCCAGTTTGGGTTCTTAACCCCAGTATCAAACGGAAGCTTAAAAGAAGCGTCGGGGAATTTAATTCCTTCGCCCCTCAAATTATCGTCCGGCGCGATTTTCCCGATTCCGCGCATAAAAGAAACAGCTTTTTTACCCTTTTGATTTGTTGAGCCCGTAAGCCATTTTGCTTTTTCTTCCACCCACTCCTTCGGAATATAGCGATGATATTGGTGGAATTTTTCAAGCGGCAAATCAATACCGACAACAGCTTCAAGAGCCGCGAGAGTTTCCTTAGTCCAGATAAACTGATCTACTTTTTCCTCGAATTTTTCGTAGCTTGTCAAAAAGTCAGGTCGCTTACTCTCGGAATTCGATTTCCGAAGGGAAAAATAAAGTTTTTGGACGTCTTTCTTACTCTTCAGAACGCCTTGCTGTAAAAGGTTCTGTAATTTTTCTTCAGGAGACACGTTCGGTTTCCCAACCTCTTTAGTCACTCGGTTCATCTTTTTCTCCTCATTTTGATATGTAGTTGTAAAAAAACTAATATTCTCAGTTTATTAGATAAAATAAAAACACGCAAGTAGTATTTTCAATTTTAAAAAATATTTGCTAAAAAATTTTTGACGTGGTAAATAACTTATAAAGTTCTTTTTACTTTTTATATGGATCGGAGGAGCCGTTTGGAATCGGAAAAACAATCGGATCAAGAGAGTAATTCAGATAATCATCATCCGTATCCTAAATTTAGAATTCCTAAGCGGTATAAAGGGAGTAAAAATAGTTTGATTGGCAAGTGGGCTATGATTAAGACTCCATCTAGAAAGGCGCACAGAGCTTTACATTTCATTTTTGGCGATCGGTTTCCCGAAGATCAATTAAAATTTCTTAAAAGACTTTGTAATGCCGAAGGATTTTTAGATGCAAGAATTTACGGTGATTATAAAGAATTATTTGACGTAATATTTGGAGGCGATAAATCTTTAGCAGCAATGAAAGAAACGTTGAAAAAATGGGATTTATCAGAAGAAATAAAAAAGAAACATTCAAACAGAATAGCTTTAATCCTTAGTGTTTCAAAAAGTAAAGCTTCCGGCGGCATTCCGATAAGAAAATATAAATTGAATTAACCCCAAATCGGGGTTATATTTATCTTTATGAACACTTTTGTTTCTGATTTGATAAAACAAGGCGTTTTGAAAACTCCGCTAATTATTGAAGCGTTTAAAAAAATTAACCGCGCTGATTTTGTGCCGCCGGAATTAAAAGAACGGGCTTATGTTAATGAACCTCTGCCGATAGGGAAAGGACAGACTATATCGCAACCGCTAACCGTTGCT
>LCEQ01000006.1 GCA_000994805.1 Candidatus Azambacteria bacterium GW2011_GWA2_42_9
GTATTTTTAACCATTTATATAAATAATAAAAGCTTATGAAAAACGCGGCCGCGGCGGCAACGTCGGTCGTTACCAGACGACTGTGGGCTAAGACCGTGGGAGAAAAAGAATACATTGCTAAGGCAATAACAGCCGCCGATTCACCCCAAAGCTCACGGCTAAATTTCCAAATATAAAATCCCAAAAGAACGCCTATTAAAATTATTAACAAGCGCCCGTAGCGCATCATTTTCTGAGCGTCGTTTCCGGAATAATAAAGCAGGTCATTGCCAAAAGCGACATCGGTCTGCCAGCTCGGTGTCCTATTGATGTCGGACGTGGATAGTGTGTTCCAACCGAAACTCTGATATGGAAATTTGATTTTTAAAAACAAAAGCGGCAAGGCAGATAAATCTTTCACAAGCGGCGGATGCTCCGGGTTAAGCCGCATGTCTTTGTGCGTCAGATAAGAATATCCGGCCGGCAAATGGATTCTTTCATCATAATTTGCGCTGTCATTCCACATGCTGGTTATCGCCAGCACACCAAAAATCCCTAAAAGGAGAATTGCTAAATAGTTGACAGATTTCATATATTATATTATACTTTAAATAATTTGCAGTTCTATATATAAAAGGAGGAAAAAATGAAGATAGTATGGGCACTGATAAGCTCAACAACGATTGCTTTTGGGCTGGCGTTTTCCGGGGTTAATCCTCTTGGAGCTGCCTTTCTTGGCATTTCAGTTGTATCTTTTTTGGCATCGATTGATTTAATAGTCAATTCATAAATAAGTAAAACCGGGGCCCGTAGCTCAGAAGACAGAGCCGCCGGCTCATAACCGGATGGTCGGAGGTTAAAGTCCTCCCGGGCCCACCACTTCTTCATTCGCTGGGATGCGGAACTGGCAGACGAGGCGGACTTAAAATCCGCTGGACGCAAGTCCGTGAGGGTTCGAATCCTCCTGGGCCCGCCACTCCTTCGGGGGTGTTTTTTTTATTTAAGGAACTATTACAGCGCCGACGTTTAATCCGATAATTTCAATCCGGCTTTTTGGATATTTTTTTTGCAAATTATGCAATAAATCGGTATTAAAATAAATCGGAGTGATAACCGTGCTGTTTTTTCCTAATTCAATTTTAGCAGTTTCATCGGCGCGTAAATAATTTATTTGCTCTTTACCGCGAGTTAAAAAATAAACCGTTTGCGCCGAAACAGGGAGGCCATTGTCAGTTGGCCGGTCGTCCGGATGCCAAAGAGCGTATTTTTTTACTTCCTCCGGCAAGCCGTTCAAGTAATTTGCCAATTCAACCTGATTGCCGGAAAAAGCATCAAAAACGCGCGGATTGGACGCCCAATGGTTAAAATATTTATTGAATTCAAAACCGGCAATAAAAACCAGAAAAACAATCAAAAGCCAGAATATTTCTTTCTTTACGCGCTTATGATCGACATAATTTTGAATTTTCCCGTAAAGCCATAATAATCCGATCCCGGAAAAAATCATTGCCGCGGGCATCGCTCCTAAAGCCCGCAAAGCGTGAGGATTGCCCTCGGTTGATAAAATATTCGGCAGAAGAAATATGCCCAGCCACGCCAGCATAAATTTTTCGCTAAACCCTAAGCGCTTAACGCTAATACCCAGCCCCAACAGAAACAAAATCCCGACCGGCCAGAAAAGTTCCGACGAGCCGGCATAATTATGCCGCCAATTGAAATCGCCAACAACGTTAAACATCCCAAGCGTTGAAGCAGTGCTTATAGCAACGGCCTTAAGCGGATTTTCTGCCGACCAAATTGCCACTTGTCCGCTTCTGCCGAAGAAATCGCCCGGATTATTTAAAAAATATAACCCGATGGGTAAGGCAATAATGAAACCGGTTATGGTAAACAATAAAAAACCGGTCCATAATTTTTTATTACCGTATTTAATTAAATAGGGAATAAAAAACGCAGCAACCAAAACCGGCGCGAAACGGTAAGATATATAAGTGTAAAATCCGAGTCCGAATAAAATCCCAGCTAAAAATATCAAAATTATAGAAGTCGGACTTCGATAAAAATTATAGAAGTCGGACTTCGATAATTTAAATTCGCGGATTAAAAAATAAAATGACCAGATTAAAAATAGCAGCATTAAACCGGCCCGAAATCCGATGCGGCTGAAATTTACCGCCCAAAAACTGACAGCCATAAAAAAACTTGAAGCCAACGCAACTTCAACGCTAAGAAGCTCTTTTGCTAAAAAATAAAGACCTAAAACCGCTAAAACGCCGGCTAAAGCTGGAAATAATCTTAAAGCCCACGGTTGGGTCCCAAGGGCCTTAATTGCCAACGCGTCAAGCCAGACAATCATTCCTTCCCGGCCGTTGTTGTTTTGATAAAAAACCGAAAAATTTCCTGTTTTTAAAGAAGACAAAGCATCGGCGCCGTTCATCGCTTCGTCCTGATAAAGACCGGGCGGAATTGAACCAAACTGCCAAAACCTAAAAAATATCGCAATGGCAATAATTAAAATAAGTATTACAGTAATTTTATTGGGCATAACCCTATTCTACCAGAAAACAATATATGTTAAAATATATTCATATGCAAACAGAACAAGAAAAACAACACGCGCCGGAGATTGAGGCGCTGATACAAATCGCTTTTGAAAAGGGGATAGCGGTGGCAATTGAAGCGGCAAAAGCCAAAAACGACCCGCACCTTTTGGATGATTTTCACGATGCTTTAATTGACCGTTTTTACCAGAAACTGGTTGAAGCGGGGAAGATCATCAACGAATAACGAATTCAATACGAATAAACGAATCCGCCCATGATTTTTTACCTATTATTTATTTTAGTAATCACCATTGTTTTATGGTTTGTCTGGTTTTTATTTCATCGCGCCTGGCAAAAAGGAATAATTTTCAGTTCTTTGAATTTTGTTTTGCTTGAAATCCGTTTTCCAAAAATTTTAGAATCGGCCGATATCAATAAAGAAAAAGAAAAGCTTCTAATAATGGAGCAATTTTATAATTCCTTAAATACCATCCTGCAAAAAGAAAAAGGTTTTTTTTCTCCCAAACCTTACATAATATTTGAAATTGCTGTACCGGAAGAAAGCGAGGAAATCGGATTTTATCTGGCTCTTCCAAAAAAATTTCAAAATACAGTCCAAAGGCAGATTCAAGGGTTTTTTCCCGAAGCTCATCTCGAAGCCGTAAATGATTACAATATTTTTAACAGAAGCGGCAAAAATGCCGGATCAGTGCTTAAATTGAAGCGTAATTACATCCTGCCATTCCAAACCTATAAAAAACTCGAAGCCAGCACCCTGGGTCTGATAACCAACGCTGTTTCATCACTTAAAGCCGCGGGCGAAGGAGTGTCGCTTCAAATTTTAGTCCGGCCGACAAAACATTCCTCAAAAAGCGATGCCGCAAAAATCATAAAACATCTGTATCAAGGCAAACATTTAGACGAGGCCTTAAACGAGATAGAAAATCCTCTGTCTTTCATTGACGCTTTCAGGGAATTTTTTAATATCAAAAAATCGGAAGATAAAAATAAACCCATTGAACCGCCCAAAACCCTAACACCGCTTTCTCAGGAACTCATTAACGCCGTTGATAATAAGGCCAAACAAAATTTGTTTGAAGTTAATATTAGAATTTTGGTGTCATCCGGTACAGGCGAAGAAGCGACTCAGATATTATCAAACGTTGAAAGCGCCTTCGCCCAGTTTGAGTTTCCAGATCTCAATTCTTTCTATAGTTTCAGGCCGCAAAAAAGAATTTTAAAAAAATTAATTTATAATTTTTCTTTCAGATTATTCAATAAATCAGAAAGCATCTGGCTTTCCGGAGAAGAGTTGACCAGCGTTTTTCATTTTCCAATTATTAAAATGGAAACGCCAAAAGTGAGATTCGTTAAAGCCAAGGCGGCCGCGCCGCCGGCGATTTTGCCGGCATCCGGATCGGTTTTGGGCCGAAATCAATTTAGAAACCAAGAAACTGTTATAAAACTCAATCCGCTTGATCGCCGGCGCCACATTTATATTATCGGTCAAACCGGCACCGGCAAGAGCTACCTACTGAGAAATCTTATAAAACAGGATATAGACAGCGGCGCCGGTGTCGGCGTTATTGACCCCCATGGCGATTTGGTTGAAGCGATTTTGGGACTTGTGCCCCGCCATCGTTTTAACGATGTAGTTTTATTTGATCCGGCCGACACCGAATGGCCCGCCGGATTAAACTTGCTTGAAGCGGCAACGCCCCAAGAAAAGGACTTCGCCATTCAGGAAATGATCGCCACTTTCCAAAAATTATTTTTAGCCGAGCATTTAGGGCCGATTTTTGAGCACAGCATGAGAAACGCCATACTTACTTTGATGGCCGATGAGACAAGTCCCGGGACTATTGTTGATATTCCAAGAGTATTTACCGATCCGGTTTTCATCCGCCAACTTTTGATAAAAGTTACCGATCCTTTAGTCCGCGATTTTTGGGAAAAAGAAATGCTCAAAATGACCGAACAATACAAGTCGGAAATGACCGGTTATTTGGTCTCTAAAGTCGGCCGCTTTGTGGAAAATTCAATGATGAGAAACATCATCGGCCAAAGCCGTTCCAGCATTGATTTTAACGATATTATGAACAATGGAAAAATTTTTCTTGTTAATCTTTCAAAAGGAAGAATCGGGGAGATAAACAGCGCTCTTTTGGGACTCATAATCACTGCCAAACTCCAGATGGCGGCTTTTAAAAGAGCCGAAGAAAAAAATGAAGAATCAAGGCGCGATTTTTATCTTTATATGGACGAATTCCAAAATTTTACCACCGATTCCATTGCCACAATTTTAGCCGAGGCCAGAAAATACCGGCTTAATCTTGTTTTAGCCCATCAATTTATCGGCCAGCTCACGGATAAAATCAGGGACTCGGTTTTTGGCAACGCCGGTTCAATAATTTCGTTTCGAGTCGGACCGGAAGACGCCAAATTTTTAGTTAAATATTTTGAGCCGGTTTTTAGCGAACAGGATTTAATAAACATAGATAACCGTCACGCTTATGCCAAACTACTGATAAACGGCGCCACAACAACTCCTTTCAATATCGCAACGGAAACTTCGCCCGAAAGTAGTTTGGATGAAGCTGAAAAATTACGCGAGTTAAGCCGACAAAAATACGCCAAACCGCGAACGGAAGTTGAAGAAATTATAAATAAACGTTTCGGGCATTAATAATTTATGGAAATATTATTTTCAAAAAAAGATTTTTGGCTGGCAGTGTTGGCCGGAGAAATTGTCGCTTGGCTTTCTTTGCCGACTTTAAAAAACCTCAAGATTTTAGACATTCTAACGGCGCGGGGAATTAATTTAACCAGCTTTGTTATTTTCTGGGCGATATTTATTCCGCTTGGCGCTATCGCCGGACTCGGCGCGTTTTATTTTTTGGCAAAATATAAAAACCGTGTCGGATTTTTCCAACTGGGGAAATATGGTGTTATCGGCACTCTAAACACTCTTCTTTATGCCGGGATATACAATTTATTGATTTTTATCACCGATATTGCGACGGGCCTAACTATTGATTTATTTGCCGTTGTCGCTTTCATTATCACCGTAACTAATAGTTTTTTTTGTAATAAATATTGGGCATTTGAAGATAAAAAAACTGAAACTTTCAAAGAAGAAGCAATTAAATTTTTTATCGTTTCTTCGCTTGTAGCCATAATCAACATCAGTATAATTCACATAACGGTTAATATCATTGGCGCTCCGGCCGGATTTGATTCCAAAATTTGGGCTAATGTCGCCTTGGTTTTTGCTATCATTGTGGCCTTCCTCGGCAACTTTTTCGGGTACAAATATATTGTGTTTAACAAATAAAAAACACGGTTCTAAAACTTGAATCGTGTTTTTAATTTTTACACCATTTGCCCTCCGGCGTATATTCCCACGCACAGCCGTTTTTGCTGTTTTTTTCCACGTCTTCGGGTTTGTCATGATAAGCCGGAAAAACCAGCGGCGACATCCTGTCAAAATCATCAATAAATAATTTAATATCATACGCCGGAATTGCATAGGAAAAAAAACCATCAAAATCAACAGATTTATCCAATTTGTCGGAAGCGCTGTTAATCCCGATCACATACCCATTTTTATCAATTAACGGGCTGCCACTGAAATAAGTTAAAATTGTCGGGCTATAAATTATCGCGTTAAAATTATATTCAGAAGACGCAGACCGGATTGTAAGATTATAACGCCAACCCTTAATGGTGCCTTTAATTACTTGCCAGAATCCGCCGCCATGACCAACGGCTGCCACTTCTTGTCCAATATATGAATTAGCTTCTTTTTCAAATTCAAGAAATGAAAAATGGGTAATTTTTTTATCGTTTTCATTACTTGGTTTTAGAAGAGCCAAATCACCATTTTTCCATTCCCACAATCGTGTAAGCTTAATTCTTTTTCCATTAAATGACAGGGACCAAAGATATTGATTGTCAGAAATAACATGATAATTTGTTAAAATAGTCCCCGAAGAATCTATAAAAAATCCGCTACCTTTTAAAATATCTCCATCATAAATCGCCACAATGGAAGATTTGACTCTCTCTGTTATCTCATTGGGAAATTCAGCAAAAGTAGTGGTAGAAACCATTAAAAAAACAACCGCCAGAATAACCGATTTCTTCATCTTTTCTCCTCAAATTAAAAAAATAAAGAACTAAAATTATGTCTAAAATAGCACAAAATTTTTTTCTTGTCAATCAAAATTGCGGTTTAATTTCCGATCGGAAATTTTTCGCCACAATATATGCTTCCTTACTGTTTTTTACCGACGCTTCGGGTTTTATAAGATGGACTTCTTTAAATGATTCTTTTGCCATCTTTATGAGCTCCGGCGTGTCCGGGCCTTCAAAAACTTTAATGACGGCATTGCCGCCTTTTTTGAGTTCTTTTTTAACAACGTCTAAAATCCTTAAAGACAGCTCATGCGCCCGCGACTGGTCAATATCTTTTTGGCCGGTGGTGTTTGGCGCGGCATCCGATAAAACCGCGTTAAATTTGCGGGCGCTGGCCGCACGTTTGATAACCTCAAATAAATCCGCGTCGTAAATGTCTTTTTGGATAAAAATGAAGTTCGGTGTCTTTACAATTTTTGTGCTGACCGACTCTGTATCAATCCCTAAAATAAAACCATCGGAGCTAATTTTTTTCCGCGCCACTTGAATCCAGCTTCCCGGCGCCGAACCAAAATCCAAAACCAAATCGCCTGGTTTCAAAATTTTAAACCGGCGGTCAATGTCTAATAATTTATAGGCCGACCGCGCCAAATAACCTTCTTTTCTAGCGCGCTCCGCCCATTTGTCCTGTGGAATATATGCCATAATAGTTAAATCCTAACAGCCATTTTTAAAATTGGCAAAATCGGTAAAAGAAAAACCGCAAAAATCGCGGTTATTGTAAAAAGGATTTAATCAGAGAAATTTTTTCCAAGCGCGCTTTGATTTCCGCTCTCCTGTCTTCATACATTCTAATTTCTACAACACATAAATTGTCGGAAATGCGCAGATCTGCTTCTTCTGAAAGCTTAATATGACCTGCTAAAAATTCACCAAGTAAATCTATAATTTTTTGAAATTCCTTAATTTCATCGGAAATTCTGCGCTCATCAGCCGCCATTTCGTTAGGGCATAGCTCACTGCCATATTCAGCCCAAGCCGCCAAATTAAATTCTTCCATCGATTTAAGATCACACCTTAGATCTGCTTGTTTCTTTTTTAAGTTCTCAATCGCGGCAATGATTTTTGCTTTATCGACGTCTGAAATATTTAGGCCTGGATGTAGCGGCATATTTTTCTCCTCATTTTTTAAAAAACAAATCTCCTAAGAGTGGGAAAATTTTAAAATAAAAACAAAACTTTGTAAAGTTTTGTTTTTATTTTACCAAGCTATTTTATTATAAAACTCCAGGTTTAGTTTTGGCTTGGGTTTGAGATTTGAGTCAAAGCGGTAAGAAATCATGGCGCAATTTTTAATCATATCTTTTTTATCAATCTCTAAAAGGGTTTCTTCGTCAAATTTTTCAAGCAATTTACGGAATGACATCATAACCGCCGAATGAGAAACAATCAAAATATTGGTTTTTGGATACTCTCTGACCAGCGTATTCAAAAACGACCAAATTCTTAAGTTAACATCTGTGAAGGCCTCGCCGCCGATGGGTCGATAATAATATTTTTTCTCTTTCTGTTTGCGCTCGTATTCGTATGGAAACAGCGTTTTTAATTCATCGGCAGTCAGTCCATCGGCAATTCCAAATTCCTTTTCGCGAATGCGTTCTTCAATGATAAATCTTGATTTTGGGAATTTTTTAGCGATAATCTTAGCGGTTTCAAGCGCGCGCTCAAAAGGCGAGGCGAAAATTATATCAAAATTTTTATAGTGATTTTTTAAAAATTCGGCCGTTTTTGCCGCCTGCTCTCTGCCTTTTTTAGAAAGGGGAATGTCCGCGTTTCGAACATCTTTGATATTTTTAGTATAGGTTTTTAAAACACCGCGATTTATAAGTTCGCGTTCTTCGTTATATATTGATTGGCCGTGCCTTACAAGCACCAGATTATCCGGCCATTTTTGAATTATTTTATGCGCCATATTATTTTCCAAAAAATTTCATTCGGCTGACATGCTTTTTCTCGCTTTTTACATTGCGTATGGCAATGTTTTTTCTTATGCGCCATTTGTCGCCGGTCCGAAAAGCCGTTTTATTGCCGCGAGCATTTTTTCTGGAATAATTTTTCATGACTAATTAGAAAAAGTTAATTCCACCATCATTAATAATTTTTTGGCCTTTATTTTTTTTGTCAAAATCCTGTTCGCTTGTAAACATTTCAACCGTCAGACCGTTTCTGGGAATTACAAAATCATAGTGGGAACTAGCGGTATGAAAACCCTCGGCGCCCTCGTCTCCGTGTTTTGCGTCGCCGAAAGCCAGATGTATGGTTCCAAATCTTTTTTCGGCCTCAACAACGGAAACGCCAGCGCGTCTGTAGGATTTATCCGGGTCGGCCACAACCCCTCTGGCCTTGCTGTTTGCCCCAAAGCCCATTTCGGCAATCCGGTATGGAGCCCAAGGATCATTGTATTCTTTTTCGCTTTCTTTGGATTCTTTGGCTAACTGGTCTCTTAAAACTTCGGCTGACTTTCCTCCATCAATCGCGACAATAACTCCGTCTTTTATCGTCAGTTTAACAAACTCATCAACCCCTTGATGAGTTTTTATCGTTGATTCCAGAACTGGCAACATTAGCGTGCCATTTGTTCTCGTTTCATCGGGAGTAGTATAAATTTCCCCGACGGGCAGATTGCCCCATTCACCGGGATTAAGCACCCCCGTTTCTTTAATCCATCGGCGTTCCCCTAAAGGACGGATGGGAATATTTAAATCGGTACCATAGACGGAAGTGATTTTAAAACCCCTTGCCCTGCTTAACAGAGCTTCCATTCTGTTTAAACGCTCAACCAATTCGGCCGGATTTTCCTCAAGAGCTCCGCCCGGCTTAAACGCTTCCTTATCAATATCCAAAAGCGCCAAAAACCGATTTTTTGTTTCTTTAATATCATCATAAATATCGTCTGACGTGCCATAATCTCCGGCGCTTATGCTGATTATCGTTTCGTATTTTTGCAATAATTGCAGAATTTCTTCTTTCTTTGATTTTTTTGAAAGCATGAACTCTTTTCTTGAAGAGCCAATCGCGTCAATGGCCTTTTCCAAAATAACAGCCGTTTTTCCGTCGGTATCACGATCTTTGATTAATAAAACCTTTTCCTCGGATTTTAATTGTAAATATCCTTTTAGTGCCCGTTCGGCCACTTGAACATATTCAGGAGAAACCTCCATTTCCTTTTTCTGTTCAATTTTTGATTTTGGCGCCTTTTCAACATTCATCATATTATTATATAATATTTTTTGTTTTACTTTATCATAAATTCGTGATAAAGTACAGGTAAAATTTTATGTCTAATCTTGTTTTATATAGAAAATATCGGCCGCAAAGTTGGGACGAAGTTATCGGTCAGGAACATGTAGTGCGGACGCTGACTAACGCCATCAAACTTGGTCGTGTCAGCCACGCGTATTTATTTTCCGGCCCCCGAGGCACGGGCAAAACCACCATTGCCCGGCTTCTGGCGAAATCTCTCGGCTGTGCCGACTTGGATTTGATTGAAATCGACGCCGCATCAAACCGCGGCATTGACGAAATAAGGCAACTGCGAGAGGGGATTAAATTTTCTCCGATGGCGGGAAAATACAAGGTCTTTATAATTGATGAAGTCCACCAACTCACTAAAGAAGCGTTTAACGCGCTTTTAAAAACATTAGAAGAGCCGCCGGCGCACGCCATATTCGTTTTGGCGACAACAGAAGCGCATAAAGTTCCCGAAACGATTTTATCGCGCGTCCAGCATTTCAATTTCAAAAGATTGGCGGTTTCCGATATTATCAAAAAACTGGAAAGAATCACGACGGCGGAAAAAATAAAAATTGATCCGGACGCCGTGCGTTTGGTGGCGAATTTTGCCGGAGGAAGCTACCGCGACGCCGAATCAATGCTTGAGCAATTGCGGGTCTGGAATGATAAAACTATAATCAAACAAGACATTGAAGAACTTTTGGGCGCGGTTGATTTTGAAAAGGTGAAAATAATGACCGACCATCTTTCGGGAGTTGAGGCAAAACAAGCGATTGATTATATTGGCAAACTCTGCGAAGAGGGAACAGACCTTCAGGAATTTTCCAAAGCCCTGATAAACCACTTGCGCAAAATAATGCTCATTAAAGTTGATGCTTCATTGGCGAATCTTATGGCGCAGGAGCTTACCCCAGACCAGATGGAAACGGTAAAAAAACAGGCGGAAGCGTTTTCACTTGATAACGCGGCGAAAGTTATAAGAATCTTTATGTCCGCTCAGCAAGACATTAAGCGTTCGCCAATTCCTTCTCTTCCGATAGAACTGGCCGTGGTGGAGGTGATTAGTAGCAAGGGACAAATAGAAAGTAATAAGCAAAATGTTTAAAAATTGCGGGGTCGTCTAACGGTAGGACACTTCCCTTTGAAGGAAGTTATTTTGGTCCGAATCCAAACCCCGCAGCCGTCATATGCTAAGTCAAATGATTGAGATACATATTAAGTAAATAATAAAAAAATAATTATGAAAGGCCCAATTTACCAAAATATAATATCTGGAACTGAACCGTTATATCAAAAATATTTTGAAGAAATATTAGATAAAATCGATGTTCAAAATTTTACAAACCAGGCACTTGGCAGATCATATGATAAAGATAAGATTAAGAATGACTATAAAATTGTTGAACAAATAGTAAATATGGCTAAAGAAAAAAGCCATCTTTCGCCGTTGGCACTTCAAGTAATGTTAGAACAATATTTATGGGCAGATGTTTATATGCGGGAAATGGATAAAGATAAATGGATTTATCGAGTTATTAATCGGAAAGATGAAGACTTTTTTCCAGATTCAATGGTTATTTATAAAAAGTTTTTTGAAGATAAACAATAAATAATAATATGAATGTTATAGCGGGGATATTAATTGGTATTATTAACAATTCATGGCTTGCAATTATCGTAGCGCCATTACTTTGGGGTATTGTATGGTGCGTTTTGCAATTTATTTATAAAAATAAACTTAATAATTATTTAGATCGTGCCAAAGAAAAAAACCTACCTCTGAAATGGAAAATGAGCCACACTCAAAGCTTTTACTTTATCGAATATTTAACAAGTAGCACAACTGCTTTAATTTTTTCTGTTTTAGTTAAATTAATAAAAGATCTAATTTAATATGGCCGAAGGGAGAATAAAATTAACAGAAAATGAACTTGAAGAATTTTATACCAAGCTTGGTTCGCGACATTTTAAATTACAAGAAGAGATATTTAAAGAATATGGGTACAAAAAATTAGATATTTATTTCAAGTTGATTGAGTTTACTTATCAGATTGTTACGGTAATAGGCGTTATTGCGGGCCTAGGATTTACCGCTCTTTCCTCCATTCAAAATCGTTACTCATTTGTCATGGGTGAAGCCTTTTTATTTCTCGGAATTTTATTTGGTATTTATTTGGTGCATAAAATTTATTCGGGAGAGCTACTTAGTTTTCAACGAGCCCAGAATATTCACAAAAAGCATTTTGGGGAAAGAAACGAATTCTTTAAAAAGATATGGACCGAACTTAAAGCTGATGGTGCCAATATAGCAGATTGGGAAAAATTAAAACAGATAGATGATAAAACAATTGAAATTTTCGATTCTAAAGATGAGGAATTAGACGATATTTATAGGCTAAAAGCGTACCAAAGAATTTTATTATATTTTTTGGCCGCAGGTTGTTTCATGATTTTATTTTCTATTATTTTTTAATTAAATAGATCCGACCGAGACGCCTCAATCTGATATACTGAATTAGCCCTAAAAAGCTCTCAACGGCCTTGCTGGGTGTGGTTCCAGACCAAGTTAGTCAGCCAATAAATTTTAATAAAAACAATGAATAAAATAATATTTTTTGATGCCGACGGCGTACTTATAGTTCAGCGGGAAAAGTTTTTTAGCCAACGATTATTCGAGGACTAAGGAGTTTCCGTTGAACTCATCATGCCTCTTTTTAAAAACGAATTTTATAAATGCGTTCTTGGAGAAATGGACCTTAAAGAAGTGCTTAAATCCTATATTGAAAAATGGGGGTGGAAAGGTTCTATTGATGAACTGCTCAAATATTGGTGGGAAGGAGAGAATAAACCAAATATTTTCGTATTAGAGGTGGTAGATCAACTACGCGCGCGAGGCGTGAAATGTTACCTTACCACAGACCAAGAAAAATATCGGGCGGATTATATTATGAATGGAGTTGGTCTTAAAGAACATTTGGATGGAGCATTCTTCTCTTATGATTTGGGTGTAAGTAAAAGCAAACGAGAATACTGGGAAAAAGTTTTACAGACACTCAATATTAAAAATCCTCAGGAAGTTCAATGTTGGGATGATGAACAAGAAAATATCGATGTAGCCCAAGAGGTGGGTATTGAAGCTCACTTGTATCTTGTATACAGATATTAGTGATTTGAAAATATTGATTTAAAAAGTTGAATGCCCAAACCAAAATCAATTTGCGTATTCGGAGACAGCGTCACTTGCGGCGCGTGAAGTTTGGAATTTGATTTTTAAACGTCCGGATGTTAAAAATAATTATTAGCGTTATTTTGAAGCCGGTCGCAGTTCTTTTATAAGAGGAGGTAGGAAACCATGGCTGATTCCCTGAAAAACCAAGTACTTTGTTCGGTATTTGCCTGCCTGGCTGACCAGATAATGTCGAGAGGAAAAACTTCCGAATCCTTCGCGGCCATTATCATTCTTTTGAAAAACATGAAACCGGAACAGCCGGTTGTGGACTTCGTCGCCAAAAAATATCTGGAAATCTTTAGGAATAACCGGGACTTTCCCGCCCGCCACAATATTGATGCATTGGACGCGGCTACCAGAGTGATTGATTTCGCCGCTTCCGCCGCGGTCGTTGAAGAGGTAATCCGGGAAACCGCCAAAATGGGATGGTACGGCCGGATTGAAGATATGGCAAAGAGATTACTGAATCGGGGACTGACAGAGCAGGAAATGCGCTGGCTGGTTGACAGTTATTTGGATCATAAGGGCACGCAAAGCAACTCGGCAGAAGAAACTCTCTGTGAACTTGCCCGGAAATACCTGAAACCGCAGGAAGCGCGCAATGTGGAAATCCGGCTTCAGAAGTTTAGGCGTGCATTTGAAAGCGACCCCCTTTAGGCGAAAGCGAATTTGAAATGAAACCGCGGCTTGTCCGGCGGTTTTTTGTTTTCGCCGCTTCCGCTATTTAAGTTTTTAAGGTAAAATTTAGCCGTATGCCCAAACCAAAATCAATTTGCGTATTCGGAGACAGTACGGCTTGGGGCGCGTGGGATTTGGAAAAAGGCGGCTGGGTAAATCGCCTCTGGTTTCATGTTGCCCAAAGAAATGGTGATTACTATGTTGAAATATACAATTGCAGCGTTTCCGGCGGCACAACCGAAACGATTTTAGAAAGGTTCGAAAATGAAGCGAAAATAAGAAATGCCGACGCTTTGATATTTCAAACTGGCGGGAATGACGCTTCTTATGAAAATAAACCGGGTAATTATCTGGTTGCGCCAGAAAAGTTTAAAGAAAACCTTAAAGAAATCATCAAGCGATCCAAGGAAATTACCGATAATATTATTTTTATGGATTTAAAGAATTGCGATGAATCCAAAACAATGCCAGTATCATGGATTGATATTTACTATACTAACGAAAATATAAAGAAATACAGTGAAATTATACAGGAAGTTTGTAATAAAATAATGTCCTATTTTTGGATTTGGAATTATTAGACAACAATGATTTTGATGATGGCCTTCATCCCAACGCTCAAGGCCACGAAAAGATTTTTAATCAGGTAAAGGATTTTTTGATTGAAAAGGGATGGATTTAGTCCGCCCAAAACGCGTCAATATGAATTATAGTTGATTAAAAACGCCTGTAATGGCGGCGGTGGCCAGCGGGAACCGCCGGTTTGGGCGCGATAATTGCCGGTTTTTTGGGAGCGTTTAAAGGCATTCTGGCGGGAGGCATTTGCGGCAACGCGGACAAAGGCAGTGTCGCGCGGATAAGGCGTTCAATGCTCCGCACGTCGTTTTTTTGGTCCGGAGTGGCAAAAGAAATGGCGTGGCCGATGCCGCCTATCCTTCCGGTCCGTCCGATACGATGAACGTAATTTTCCGGGTGTTGAGGGAGGTCATAGTTTAAAACAAGTTCAATCCCTTTCACATCTATGCCACGGGCGGCGATGTCGGTCGCGACGAGAATTCTGTATTTGCCGTTTCTGAATCCGTCCAGCGCTTCCCGGCGCTGGTTTAATGACTTGTTGGAATGAATCTCGGCCACGATATGGCCAAGTGTCCGGATGCCTTGCGTAATTTTTCTGGCGCCGTGCTTAGTCCGCGCGAATATCAGTATGGACCCGCGGTATTCGCCAAGAATTTTTTGGAGAAGCCGCGGTTTATCCTGTTTCTCCAAGAAAAAAAGCTCTTGAGTAACTTTGGCGGCCGGAGTGCCCGACGGGGCGACTTCAATGCGGACGGGAAGCTTCATATATGTCTTCGCTATGTCAAAAATATCTTGAGGCATTGTCGCCGAGAAAAGAAGGGTTTGCCGATTGCGAGGCAGCGCCTGTAATATTCGTTTGAGTTGCGGCGCGAAACCCATGTCCAGCATGTGATCCGCCTCGTCCAATACCAAAACAGCGACTGCTCCAAGCGAAACGGTTTTCTGTTCCAGGTGGTCAATAATCCGTCCCGGAGTGCCGATTATGATTTGCGGACTTCCTCTAAGCGCCTGTACCTGGCGATTAATGGATTCGCCGCCGATTAAAACAGCCGTTCTCACACCGAGAGACGATCCGACTTTGCGAAAAACCTCATTAACTTGGAGCGCGAGCTCTCGCGTTGGCAACACGATAAGCCCCTTATTGCCGCGCAGCGCCGCCTGAATCATCGGCACGGCGAAAGCCAGTGTTTTTCCCGTTCCTGTCTGGGCAATGCCTATCATGTCCTTGCCCTCTATTGCCAGAGGGATAGATTTTTCCTGAATAGGGGTAGGAATTTTGAAGTTTAATCTGTGGAGTATCTCCAATATATTGGGCGCGATACCGAGATTGTAGAAATCAGAAGATTGGTTCATTTTCAGTATTATGGCATAAAATCACGAGAAACACAACCATTGCTTTATTTCATCGCTGGCAAAATCGCCTCAATTTGATATACTAAATAAAGATAACCCTTGGTAAAATATAAATTATGGAAGAAGTACCGTCGGTTGAAAAACAAGAAAACGCGGAGCAGCGCCTCGCCCGCTTACTCAAGGAAAAGGGTGCGGAAGATCCTGAAGCCAGAGATCTTTTAGACGCGTGGACGCGTGAACAAGAAGAGCGCGTTGAGGAAGGGAGCGACCCTGCCGCGAAAATCGAATTCAACCTCAAACGGGCGAGGTTGTATTTTGAGGCCGGCTATGTAGAGGAGGCGCTTGAAAACTTTGAAGCCGCCAGAATGCAGGCATGGAATGAAAACAGACAAGAACTTTATGAGGCAATCATGGCCGAAATGGATACGCTGGAAAGCGGCTTAGAAAAATAATACCTCAATTAAACACATGAAAACAATTCTTTACATGGGCATATCGGCTAACGGATATATTGCCAAGACGGATGGCAATTCGGAATGGACTTCGGAAGAAGATTTGAAAGGCTTTTATGAACAAAGCAAAAAGGCCGGAAATATAATCATGGGCAAGAACACCTATCTCGCAGCTTTGCAATACGGTTATTTCCCGTTTCCAGATTCATTGAATGTTGTAGTTTCTCACAAACAAATAGAAAATAAGTGGGGAGATAATGTGATAATAATGGATAAGCCGCCGAAAGAAATTTTGGCGATGCTTGAGCAGAAAGGATTTACTGCGGCATTTTTAGCCGGCGGAGGGCAGTTAAACGCTTCTTTTGTTAAAGAAGGATTGATAGACGAAATATATTTGGATATTGAGCCGCTGATTTTGGGGCAAGGCATTAAAATCTTTGCTGATGCGGATTTTGAATTTTGGATGGAATTAATCGATTTTAAAAAATTAAATATCAATACCATCCAGCTACATTATAAAGTTATTAAAAACCAATAAAATATGAAAAATATAATAATTAAAAATGCTCTAGTTAACGCGTTGTTGACAGCGCTATATATCGTAATAATAGCTTCGTTTATGTTTTATGGGCAAAAATTTTTCGGAGGACCTAATCAGGCCGATATCGTACTTATGCCAATTATTATGCTTTCACTTCTAGTATTTTCTACGGCTGTTGTAGGTTCGCTAATATTCGGCCGGCCTATTATGTGGTATTTAGACGGCCAAAAGAAGGAGGCAATTTCACTATTAGTTTACACATTAGGAATTTTCCTGATTATCACAATTTTGGCGCTTGTTGCTTTATTTATATATCTTCGCCTAGCTGTTATAATGGGGGCATGAAGCCAACCATAATAACGGTTGCGATTCTGGCAATTGTTTTTCCATTTTTTAGTGCAAGCGCGGCGGACAATACATCTTATGACTATTTACGCGTTTTTTATTACAGAGAAGGCAAACTCGCTCGCGAATCGCTTTTCAGTTATTACAAATCAATAGATATTTTAGCGCCTCAGTCGTACTCCTTAAACGGCGATGGCAAACTTACCGGAAGCGTCAAGCCGGATATACTAGCATTTGTCGGGGCAAATAAAATAAAAATGATGCCGCTTGTAACAAACGGCAATTTCGATAAATCCTATCAAACGCTTCTTAATGATTCCGCCAAACAAGAGGCAGCTATAAACGCCTTAATCGCCGAAGCGGCCAAAAACGGCTATTGGGGCTGGCAGATAGATTTTGAACAAATGGAATTTGCCTGGCGGGACAGATTTTCCGCTTTCGTTAAAAAAACGGCTGAATCTTTCAAGAAAAATAATCTGGTGCTAAGCGTCGCCGTAATCGCCCAGGTTTCCGACAAGCCGGACGATTACCCGAACGACCTTTGGCGCAAAACTATCGGCGTTTACGATTATGCCGCTTTAGGCGCCGGCGCCGATTTTATAAGCGTTATGTCTTACGACGATCCGGGGTCCATCGGCCCGGTAGTCCAATACTCCTGGCTAAAACGCGTGCTTGAATACAGCTTAAAATACATACCAAATGAAAAGCTCTCAATGGGTATTCCTCTTTATTACTGGCAGTGGAACAGTACAACCGGCGCTCGCGTCGGAGCCGGCGGAAGAAAGGGGATTTATAATGTTTTCGCGAAACACAAGGTTTCCGTAAGCTACGACAAAAAAATGGAAGCGGCGTTTCTGACTTACTATAACCGCTCCAAGCCGTATATAATCTGGTACGAAAATGCCAAGAGCTTGGCAAAAAAGATAGAGCTGATGAAACAATACGAGCTCCACGGCTTTTCCGCCTGGGCGCTGGGCTTGGAGCTTCCCAGCATTTTCAACGTGATTAAAAAATAACCGGATTTTTGGTTGTCGTGGGAGTAAATTTGAGATAAAATTAAAACAATATGGCTGTAAAGAAAAAAATTGGGCTGGCGCTGGGGGGCGGGGGAGCGAAAGGACTTGCCCACATAGGAGTTATAAAAGCGCTTCTGGCCGCCGGGATTGACATTGATTATATCGCCGGAACCAGCATGGGAGCTTTGGTAGGCGGGTACTATGCCGCGACTAAAGATATAAAAGCGCTGGAAAATATGGCCTATTCACTTAAAAGAAGCGATGTTTTCCCTATAACCGAAATACTGAAACGAAAAGATGGAGCACTTTTCCGGGGACAATCGGTGGTTAATATTCTTAAAAAAGAATTTGGTGATATTAAAATAGAGAACTGTAAAATTCCTTTCGCCGCTATAGCAACCAATGCTAAAAACGGCGATGAAGCGCGTTTAGATAAAGATAGTTTAATTAATGCCGTCAAAGCCAGTATTGCCATTCCGGGAGTTTTTTCACCGGTGGAAATTGATGGAAAAATTTTAATGGATGGGGGGCTGGTAAATCCGGTACCGGCCGATGTCGCACGCCAGATGGGCGCCGAATATGTGATTGCCGTTGATGTTTCAAGTAAATGGTTCATGGCGCCGGAGAAATTGGCAAACACCAGTGATATTTATTCGGTAATGTCAAGCGCCTTGTCCATAATTGAATATCAAGTGGCAAAAATACCTTTAAAAAGCGCTGATATTGTTTTGCGGCCTCCGGTTTTAAATTATGATTGGTTGGATTTTAGTAAGGCCAAAGAATAAACCGGATTAAAAAAGTGAATCCCCGGGGCGCGCTGCTGCGCGCCCCGGGGTGTTTGTTCCCGAACTACTCTGAGTCGAGAACGATGATCATTCTCGTTTTCTTTCGAGTTATCCGTGATTTTTCCGTAAGAGGAGCCAAGATCACCTTGGTAGCTGGCGTGTGAGCACTGTGAGTATTCCGACTTAACGCCAATTGCCTGGCTTCAACAATTGTTTCCGGCCAGTTTTTATGGCCGTGACCCTCTGGGCATCTGTACCAATTCATTACTGGAATTCGATTAGTAAATTTTGGCCTAAGACTGCGGTATGTGGCTCCCAAATGCCGAAGTGGGCACAATACATCGGGACCACTAATTTGTACCAGTTCTAGCTTTTCTACACTTAAACCCGACAGATCGCATAAATCGAAAGTCATGATCAATTCCTCCTTATGGAGAAAATTGATGGCATGCATACTAAAATTCAGCGCAATGCTGATTTAGTATGTGATTATATTATATTACAATAAATCAGTTCTGTCAAATGTATGCATTCAACCGATCGGTTTAATACGTGCATTTTAATCAAAAAAATTTTATTTTCATTAAAACTATTATATAATAAAATTAAGTTAAAATTAAATTTAATAAACTTATGAAGTACGAACTGCCCAAATTGGAATACGGCTACGACTCGCTTGAGCCGTATATTGACGCCAAGACAATGGAAATCCACCACACTAAGCATCATCAGGGTTATATTGATAAACTTGATGCCGTTTTGGAAAAATATCCCACAATAGCGGACAAGAGATTAGGGGATTTAATAAAAGAATTACCGACTCTCGCGATAGATGAGACCGACAAAACGGTTTTAAAAAACAACGGCGGTGGCCATTTGAACCATTCTCTATTTTGGCAGATTATGAGCCCGCAAAAGAATATTGACACAACTCTTGCTGAAGAAATAACAAAAACTTTCAACTCAACTGATGAATTTAAAAAGCTTTTTAGCGACACCACAACAAAACATTTCGGAAGTGGCTGGGCGTGGTTGGTAAGAGATGAAGGCGGCGCATTAAAAGTTTACTCATTGCCTAACCAAGATTCGCCCTTGGCTTTGGGTCACACTCCGATTTTCGGCTTGGACATTTGGGAACACGCCTATTATCTCAAATACCAGAACCGCCGCGCCGAATACGTTGATAACTGGTGGAACGTTTTGAAATTATTGTGAGGGGTTGACCCCGCCCTTGAGATTTCTATAAAGTAATAAGTATGTTTTATATGTATGTGCTCTTATTAGATAATGATCAGCTTTACATTGGTTTTACTAATGATCTTAAAAAACGTATTAAATTGCATAAAGAAGGGAAAGTATTCACAACTAAGAAATTTCTTCCGGTAAAACTTGTATATTATGAGTGTTATCTTGATAAAGAAGATGCTGAACAAAGAGAATTTATGATAAAAAGATTCGGTAGTACTTACTCCCATCTAAAAAAGAGAATTACCAACAGTATAAAGAAATCTCAAGGGCGGGGTTGACAGATTCTGTAGATTTGATATACTCAAGGTAGGTTGGGTAGCGGGCTAGTAGTAGCCCGTGATTACAGCCCAATCCTGCGACTGACCAACGATGGTCAGTCGCAGGATTGACGGTTCTTTTCTTCTCAACAAAGCCAAAAAATCGGCGCGGCAGTCTTTGCCAAACACCATCAGACTGTCCGAATCTGCCAGAGACTAAACCCCTGCGGTTTGCTTCTGCCGCGCCAAACAAAAATACCGCCTTGCGCCTGATCATCAGCGGTCAGGGGCAAGGCGGGACGCCTTCCATGGGAGACGGATGGCTCTTACCGTGGCAAGGCCAGACGGCACAGGCCCACCACCCTCTATCCAAGTCCAAGCCATCCTGGATAGAGGCGCACTTTTCCTAACGAATCCCGGCCGCATCTACCAAGCCGCGGCTCGGGTGGCCGCCCAAACCCGTCAAAAGCGGGCCGTGGGCATGGCAGTCACCAAACGGGAGAGCGGGAATTTCTTTCATTCCAAAACACTCCCAATAAAATCTTTATGGCCGTTTAAAAATTCTTGCGCTGATAAAATCTTCCCGCCTTCAAGCTGTAATTTTTTTATTATTAAAACACCAGCTCCGCATTTCACTCCCAACAATACCCCAATATTTTCAAGTATGTTGGGGTGTTGTAATGTAAAGATTTCGCCGATTTGGTGATTATTTTTATCTTCTGAGATATTGGCTTCTATAATTTTAAGAATTTTATTTTTGATATTAGCGTAAGCGCCCGGCCATGGATAATACGCCCGAACCATTCTTTCAATTTCTTCCGCCGATTTTTGCCAATCAATTTTTCCGTCTTCTTTTTTTATTATTTTCGTATAAGTCGCTTTATTGTATTCTTGGGGAACCGGTTTTATTTTCCCCGAGATATAATCGGGAATTGTTTTTATCAAAAGTTCCGCCCCCAATTCAGCAATTTTTTTAGAAAGTGTTTCATAAGTATCGCCATTAGCTATAAGCAATTTGCTATAAGCAATCACTGCTCCGTGATCCATTTCTTCATCAACTTCCATAATCGTCACGCCCGTTTCTTTATCGCCGTTTAAAATGGCCGTTTGGATGGGCGAAGCACCGCGGTAATAAGGAAGAAGTGAGCCGTGGACATTTATAAAACCATAAACCGGTATGTCTAAAATTTCTTTTGGTAAAATTTTTCCATAAGCGGCGATAATTGCCAGATCCGATTTTAAATTTTTAAATTGTTCTAAAAATTCCAAATTATCGCGCAATTTTTTAGGCTGGAAAACCGGAATGTCGTGTTTTTCCGCCAGCACTTTTGCTGGCGGGGGAGTGAAAATCTGTTTTCTGCCAACCGGCTCGTCGGGATTTGTGACAACCGCTGCCGGCGTATAGCCAACATCTATCAATTTTCCCAAAACTATCGCCGCGAATTCCGGCGTCCCGAAAAAAACGTATTTCATGATTTGTTTTCTTCAACTTTATATAATTTGTCCGCTTTATCAATAAAAAGAGTTCCGTTCAGGTGATCCATTTCATGCTGAACGACGCGCGCCAAAAGCCCTTTGGCCCGAATTTTAACCGGTTTGCCGTTTTCGTCCAGCGCCTTGATGGTTAGTTTTTTAGGACGCACTACTGGCCCCCAAGTTTTTTGAACCGATAAACAACCCTCTTCAAAAGGAACTTTTTCAGAAGATATATCCTTAATTTCCGGATTTATAAAAACGTAAATTTTGCCTTCAATATTAACAGTAAAAAGCCGCAGAGAGCGCCCGATTTGAGGCGCGGCTAAACCGATGCCGTTAGCCGCTTTCATGGTTAAAATCATGTCCGCGACGAGCTTTTGTATTTCAGGCGCTTTTGGATCTTTTACCGGTTCGGACTTTTTTCTTAGCACCGGACCGCCTTCTTGTATTATTTTTAACACTTTTTCCATAAAATTGAGTTTCCTTTTTTAAAATCCCCATAAAATATCTTCCTCTGTCGCCGGCTTTGATTTTTCCTTCGTTATGGGCAAGTTTTACCAAACTTAAAATTCTTCTTAAAAACGACTCGTCGTAAATTTTAGATAGACGAAAATATACTCCCTTGTGTTTTTCATCTCCCAGTCCTTCAACTAAATCCCACGCCAAAACTTGATGTTTAGTAGTCAATGCCATTACTCTTAAAATATCACAAAAAGCTTTAAAAGAAAAATTTTACTTTTTTTAATAATTAGGATATACTGAAATAGTTTTATGTCCACGGAAAACAGAAAATACATATATTTGGCGGTTGTTGTTGTCCTTATTGCCGTATCTTTTGGCGCCGGTTTTTTTTATGGCGCAATAGAAAAATTACCCCACTCGGTGCAGGGGATTATCAACCAGGAATTCGGCAAGCCGAAAGAATTTGATTTTTCGCTTTTTTGGGAAGCATGGGACAAGCTCAACGAAAAATACGTTGATCAAAACAAATTAAAAGAAGATAAGCTTTTATACAGCGCTGTTTCCGGAATGATTAAGGGAGCGGGGGATCCTTACACTGTATTTTTCCCGCCCCAAGAATCAAAAAGTTTTAAGCAAGACGTTAGCGGCAGTTTTGGAGGCATCGGCGCTGAAATCGGTAAAAGAAACGGGTTTTTGGTGATTGTCGCCCCGCTTGAAGATACCCCCGCTCAGCGAGGCGGCTTTCTGGCGGGAGATAAAATTTTAAAAATAAACGGCGAACCGACGGATGACATAACGGTTGAAGAAGCGGTGACAAAAATTCGCGGCGAAGTCGGTACTAAAGTCACGCTTAATATTTTAAGAGGCAACGACGGCGCCAAAGCCAAAGATATTGTTATTGAACGCGCTATAATTAAAATACCGATTACCAAACTCGAAACGCTCAAGAACAATAAAATAGCTCATTTATCATTTTACAGTTTTACTTCAACGGCGCCTTTTGAATTTCAGCAGGCGGCAGCAAAAATTCTAGCGACAACCGGATACAAAGGCATAATTCTGGATTTGAGAAATAATCCCGGCGGATACTTGGAAGTGGCCGTTGATATCGCCGGCTGGTTTTTTGACACCGGAGATTTAATCGCCATAGAACAATTCGGCCAATCGGAACAAAACCAAAAAACCGAGTTTCGGGCCAGCGGCTTGGGCGCTTTAAAAAACTATCCAATGGTAGTTTTGGTCAACCAAGGCACGGCTTCGGCCGCTGAAATTTTAGCCGGAGCTCTAAGGGATAACCGCAATATTAAATTAGTCGGAGACAAAACTTTCGGCAAGGGTTCAGTCCAAGAACTTATTAATTTTAAAGACGGTTCTTCTTTGAAAGTAACCGTTGCCAAATGGCTCACCCCTAAAGGGGTTTCTATTTCTGACCATGGACTTGAACCGGATTATAAAATCGCGCCGACCGAAGAAGATATTGCCAAAAATAAAGATCTTCAATTGGATAAAGCGGTGGAAATATTGGAAAAAATGTTAAATAAATGAAAATAGCCCTGCTTCAAAATGTCCCGAATTTGGGGGAAAAAGGCGAAATTAAGGACGTAAGCGACGGTTACGGCCGCAATTTTCTTATAAAAAGAAAATTGGCGGAAATTTTAACGCCAAAGCTTGAAAAACAATTGGCGCTTCAAAAAGAAATGAGAGAAAAATCTAAAATAGTCGTTGCAAAAAAATATTTAATTTTGAAAAAAAAGATTGAAGAATTAAAATTAACATTTAAAACAAAAATAGGGGAGACAGGTAAAGTTTTTGGCTCAATAACTCCGGTAAAAATAATTGCGGAATTAAAAAAACAGGGAGTCAACTTGGAAAAAGAACAGGTTTTATCAGAGCCAATAAAAACGCTTGGCGAGCATAAAATAAAAATAAAACTGCCCCAGGGAATTGAGACGGAATTGAAAATCGCGATTGAGCCAAGCGTTTCTAAATGATGTTTATTATTTTGACAACCCTTCTTCTGCCGTCAAATCTTTTTATCTTTTTGGTGGAAAATTTAACGAAACCGGACTTTAAAGCGTACAAAGTGTCGTCGGCGCCTCTTTTGACATTTCTGCCGGCAAGCCATTTGGTTCCTCTCTGGCGGACCAGAATGTTACCGATTTTAACGGTTTCGCCGTCAAAAAGCTTAACTCCCAAACGTTTAGATTGTGATTCGCGGCCCAATCTTGTTGAACCAGCCGCTTTAGTATGTGCCATATTAGTTGGTATAATATAACAAATTATGGATATAAAATCAAGATATCAAAATTATATTATTACCGGCTTAATTTTAGTATTCGGTTTTTTAATTGGATTTGGTTTTGATCGGCTTATTAATTCAAATCAAGCGACGCCGATTATTATTGATAAAAATGTTAAAATCGGCCTGCCCGTGCAGCAACCGGAATTTTCGGAAAATTCTACCAAATCATTCAATTTTACCGGAGGCAATTTTATCGCTTCAATTAACGGAAATAATTATTACCCCTCAGATTGCCCTTCGGCAAAAAGAATTAAGGAAGAAAATATGATTTGGTTTGAAAGCGCCCAAGAAGCGGAAACTCAAGGATATAAACCGGCGCAAAACTGTAGATAACCCCCATGGATTTACAAATTATATTTGATATATAATTGAAACATGAAATGGTTATCAGCTATTTTAGCGGCAATATCGGTTTTATTTAATAACGACGCGCCGAAAGTTGAAACGCCGGCTGTTTTGAATTCAGCGATAATTGCCTACACCGACACTTATTATGTCCCGACGGTGGCTGATCCGGGCAATTTTCCTCGCGCCAAAACAATAAAACTAACCGTTTCCGTGCCGGCTCCGGTTCAGCAACCGACACCACCGCCGCCGACACCGCCAATATCTCCGCCTCCCGCTCCACCACCTCCACCCTCGCCCCCTCCAGCTGGAGATCCGTATCTCGCACTTGTTGAACCGGTAACATCTTGGCTTAGGATGAACTTTACGCTGGCTGGAGATGGCTTTGAGACCCCGCAGCCGCGGGAATTTGGCGAAATTAAAATTGACCGCGAATATTGGAAAATTGAAGTCTTTTCTTATTGGGCTGTTGGTGTTACGCCGCTAAAGCCGCCTGTTGAAAATGATTACTTCAAGTTAGAGGTTTATGAAAAGGGGACAAACAAACTGATTTACACAATGAGATCCGGAAAAGAAGATTCTTTTCATAAATTCCAGGTTTTTAAAAAATCCGGAGAATATTATTTTAAAACTTATACCAAACCGATAATGACATATGAAATAAACCTGTTTGTTTCACCGAAAATCGCGCAATAATTTTTGACGTGTAATAATGGGGGATAATAGATTTTAAGATTGATTATACGTCGGACAATATCCATTTTGCGACGTTATTTTATTTTACGGGGCAAAGCACTTCGTTAATTTTATTTTCAATCGGCGTTTTAATAGAATCGGTTATTTTATTTAAAGCCTTGGCCGTTAAATCTCCGATGCTGATATTATCTTTTATATTTTCGGCTAAATTTTTAATATTAACATTATTTAACAAGCCATTGTCCTGATTAATAAATTTTGGCAAGATATTTTCTAAAACGATTTTTGGGATATCGATACCGCCAGGAACTACTTCATTGCCCTTGATTGATATGGATTTTTCGGTATTAACAACAAAATACAGCGACAAAATCCCCAAAATTATTCCTAAAATTATAAGAGTTTTCATTAATTTAGATTATATTTGTTTATAAAAGATAATCAAAGGGATTAATTGAGCCGCCGAGGGGTAAAGGACCAAACCAGCGGTTTTCAACGCGGAAAGTATTGGTAGAATAAACCGTAAAATGAAGATGAGGGCCGGTAACAAAACCGGTTGACCCCTCATAGCCAATAATCTGGCCTTGGCGCACTGATTGGCCTATGTTAACGGTTCTTTCCGAAAGATGGGTATAAAGCGTGGTTAAACCATTATTGTGCCTTACGGCCACCCATTTGCCATAAACATATTTGCCATTATCGCCCACCGCCGCCACAATTCCGTCAAGCGACGACATTATGGGAGCGCCGTAATAAGCGGCAATATCAACACCATTGTGAAACCTGTAAGCGTCGTTATAGAATCCGGTTACCGACGTCGGACCATAACCTTGGGTAATTCTGCCAAGTACCGGCCAAGCCAAAGCGCCGGGCCGCGGCTTTGGCACTCCCCCAACCTCTCCTCTTAATTTATTTTCAAGTTCAAAAATATCTTTTTGAATTTCCGCTTGCCGAATTTGAATTTTTGATATTATTTTCTGATATTCAATCTCCTGATTCTTGGTTTCTTTAAGTAAATTATTTTTTTCTTGTTTTTGGTTTACCACCAGCCGGTTTTTAATTATCAGACTTCCCTTAAGTTCGCCAAGTTCGTTTTTTAAGCCATTTTCTTCTCTGACCAGCTCTTCGAGTTCGCCTTTAGCCTGAATCAATGATACGAGATTGTTGTAAAGTCCGCTTTGAAGACCGATTAGATACTGATTCTCGCTTAAGAAGCTGGAAAATTTTTTACTTTTTAAAATCAGCGCCAACAGCCCCTCGTTATCGCTTCTTTCCAAAAATCTTATAGTTTCGCCGATTGATGATTTGCGATTTTTTATTTCTTTCCCCTTTTCTTTTATCGCCCTTGAATGAAGATTGATATTTGATTCGGTTTTGGAAATTTTTGCCTGAGTAATTTTTAAATCGGTTTGAAGCCTTTTTATTTGATTGTCTATCGTGGCAATTTGATCTTTGAGGGTTTTTGCTTGATTTTGCTTACCGACAAGGGCTTCTTTATACTTAATTTCTTCCGCTTCTAATTTTTTTATTTCCTCTTCCTTCGCTTTTATTTGTTCGCGCAAAATATCATTTTCATCAGTTTGAGCGTAGAGGCTGCCAAATGGCAGCGCAAAAAATATAAAAATAATTAAAATTTTATATCGCATTTAATTTTTTTAAAGCGGCTTCTATTCTTTCAATTGTTCTTTTTTTTCCTAATATTTCCATGATTTCAAACGGGCCAGGAGACGCTTCAAGGCCGGTTAAAGCGGTTCTGAGGGGCCACAACAATCTTCCCTTATCTTTGTTTTTGGCTCTTTCGGCTTCTTTTAATAAAGAACTTTCTAAATTTTCGCGATTGAAATCCAATTCGTTGATTTTTAACAGGGACTCACGTGAAATTTTTAAAGAAGCAATAGCGTCTTTAAATAACATATCCCGCCAGATTAGAAGTTCGGGTTTATAACTTGGAATTTTGAAAAAATAAACCGTTCTCTCCCCCATTTCACCCAGTTTTTTAAGGCGTGGCTGTTCCAGCGCTATTATTTTTTTTAAATATTCGATATCATCCCCCGCCCGTAAACCGTCTCTTTCAAGAAAGGGATTGATTCTTTTTACTAATTCATCTAAAGAAAGGTTTCTTATATAATGACCGTTAAGCCAATCCAATTTTTCAATATTAAAAACGGCGCCGCTTTTTTGCACTTTGGTTAAATCAAACTTTTTTATTAATCCCTTTAAACTAAAAAATTCTTCATTGGCGCCGGCGTTCCATCCCAAAAGCGCTAAAAAATTAATGAGCGTCTCGGGAAGATACCCCATTTCGCGGTAATCCATGACTGAAGTGGCGCCATGACGCTTTGAAAGCTTTGACCTGTCCGGAGCCAAAATCAAAGGAAGGTGGGCATATTCCGGCATTGGTAAATCCAGATTTTTTTGAATTAAAATTTGTTTGGGCGTGTTTGAAATATGTTCCTCCCCTCTTATGACATGGCTTATTTTCATTAAATAATCGTCAACAACCACCGCGAAGTTATAAAGCGGCAAAAAATTACCGGCCGAAGCCGCTTTGGCCAAACTGAAATCGCCGCCCAAAGTATTGGAATTAAAACAAACTTTGCCGCGGATTAAATCATCAAAGCAAATTTCCTCATCAAAAGGAATTTTAAAGCGGATAATGGCATTTTCCTGTCCGCTGTTAGAGACGGCTTTGTTAAGCCGTCTCTCGGCGTCTTTCCGAGGTAATTTTCTGAATTCGCAAATATGGGCCGGATTTTTTTTAGCAGCAACCTGCTCTTTATATTCCTTATCAAGGAATTCTTTGCTGTGAAAACAATAAAACGCCTTTCCGTCGTCAATAAGTTTGTTTAAATATCCGTTATACAAATTCAGCCGCTCGCTTTGACGGTAAAATTCATCCCAGTTTAAACCCAGCCATTTAATGCTTTCCAAAATATCTTTTTCGTATTCCGGCCTTGAACGCTCTAAATCCGTGTCTTCAATGCGTAAAATAAATTTTCCGCCGTTTACTTTGGCAAATAAAAAATTAAAAAGGGCCGTTCTGGCGCCGCCAATATGAAATAGGCCGGTGGGACTCGGCGCAAACCGGGTTCTGATTTCTTCTTGTTTTCCGCCAAAGAATGATTTTAGAAAACTCATACGTTCTTACTTCGGAATTAAATTTAAAAGCGCTTGGGCAATAAGCTTTGCTGCTTCAGGCGTTGAAAATTTTTTTGCTTTTTCTTCCATGGATTTCTTTTTTTCCGGATTATTCAATATAGAATTAATCACTGACAATAATAAATTCGGAGTCAAATTGGCTTCTTCAATGACTTCGGCCCGGCCATTTTCCGCAAACACGTAAGCATTGCGGCGATTATGGTCAGCGGCTGAATCGGTGATGGGAATTAAAATACTGGCCTTTCCGCTGGCCGCAATTTCAAAAATGGTTCCGGCTCCGCTTCTTGAAATAATTAAATCGGCGGAATGCATTGCGGCTACATATTCCGGTTCCACCAAAAAATTAACAGGGTGATAAGCCACAACCAATTCGCCCAATAAGCCTTTCAAAACCACCTTGGATTCATTAAAAACGGCATCATAATTTTCACTTCCGGTTTGATGGATAACCTCGGCTGATTCCAATATGCTCGGCAGAATATCTAAAATAATATCGTTTATTTTTAAGGCCCCTTGAGATCCTCCGAGGACAAAAATAACGGGCTTGTTGGTCTTTAATCCCAATATGGCGCGTTCTTTTTCTGAATCTGTCGGCCTAAAAAACGATTCTCTTACGGCTTCGCCGGAATAATAGGTCTTGCTTTTGGGAAAATAATTTGCTGCTTCGTTAAATGACACAGCGACTAAAGTCGCGAAACGGGCCAACAATTTATTGGCCAAACCCGGAACGCTGTCCGAGTCGTGGATTATAATAGGAATCCTATAAAGCCAGCCGGCGAAAACCGCGGCCGCGCTGCCGTAACCGCCTTTGCTAAAAATTACATCCGGCATTATGAGCCAAACTTCCCATAATGCCTGAAAAACGCCGATTAGTATTTTGAATAAGTCAATAAAATTTTTAAGAGATACGTAACGGCGCCATTTTCCGGTTACTAATATTTTGTAATGAAAATTAATTTCTTCCCGCTTAAAACTGCTCTCTAAAAACGGCACGGGACCGAGATAATAAATTTCCGGTTCGCCCAGATTCTGGAGCTGGGAAAGTTCATTGATTTTTCTTGAAACCGCTATTAAGGGAAATAAATGCCCTCCCGTGCCGCCGCCAGTTAAAATAATTCTAATCATACGTATTTTGATATATTAGCGATAATCCCGGCTCCCGCAAGGTTGATGACTAAGCCGGAACTGCCATAGCTCATAAAAGGCAAAGGAACGCCGGTTAAAGGAATCAATCCGGAAATGGCCGCTATATTAATAAAACTTTGAATCAAAATCCAAGAGGTTATGCCGACGGCAAGAAATTTAGAAAAATTATCATGGCTTCTCATGGCAATTCTATAACCCAGAATCGCAAATAATAAATATAAAAATAAAGAAAAACTTATACCAATAAGTCCCATTTTCTCGCCTAAAACGGCAAAAATTGAATCGCCGATCGGTTCCGGAAGATAAGCCGAACTTAAGGTTTTATTTATTCCAATGCCGGCAAGCCCGCCGATGCCGATGGATGAAAGCGCTTGATTAATTTGATAGCCGGCGCCGGAAGGATCGCGCTCGGCATTAAGAAAAACATGGAATCGCTGCGCGGCGTAAGGCTTTAAAAAAATAAAAAAAGAAAACGTGACAATGCCGATTAAAGCCACTAAAATCAAATGACTGATTCTACCGCCAGCTGTGAAATAAACGATGCTCCCCGAAAAAGCAATGATGGCAAATGTTCCCAAATTCGGCTGCATCAAAAGCAAAATGCCGATAACGCTGATAATAATAACAAAGGGCAGAAAACCGCTGTTCAGTTTTTTTAAGTCCTTTTGCCGCGATTCAAGCCATGAGGCCAGATAAATCAAAAATGATAATTTTAAAATTTCGCTCGGTTGAAAATTTAAAGGACCGATTTGCAGCCATCTGGCCGAACCGCTGTGGGATAAACCGAGCTGGGGCATAAAAACCAATGTCAAAAGACCTATAGAAAATACTAGGAAGAAAACGCTGTATTTTTTAAGAAGTCCTAACGGGAAACTCAAGGCTACAAAAAAACCCGCAATGCCGATTAAAACTCCTTTTAAAAATTGCTCCTTTAAATAATAAGCCGGATCGTTAAACTTCTTTTCTCCGGCTATAAACGAAGCTGAAGAGAGCACAAAAAGACCAAAAATTAAAAGCAGGCCGATAACCGCCAAAAACCATGAGTCCGCTTTTTTATTCTTCAGAATTTTTATTTTCATAATAATTCTCCCAAGCCATGATTCTGGATTTTACCTTCCGATAAGGCCAATTGGCCGTTAATAATAACCGAATGAATCCCCCGCGAATACTGAAAAGGATTGTCAAAAGTAGCCATATCCTTTACGGTCTCCGGATTAAATATGGCGATATCCGCGAAATAACCATCTTTAATAATCCCGCGATGTTTTAAGCCGATTTTCAAAGCCGGAAGAGCCGTCATTTTTTTGATTGCCTCTTCAAAGCTTAGGATATTTTTCTCGCGAACGTAATGGCTTAATATTCTGGTAAAACAGCCAAAAGATCGCGGATGCGACAAATAACCGCTTTTAGAGTCTTCCAAATTAAAAGCGGCGCCATCGGAGGCAATAATGGAAAGGTTGCTTTTTAGCGCTTCGGTTAGATTTTCTTCCGATAAAGAAGGCCAAAAAACAATAAGTTTGCCTTCGGCCGCGAGTAAAAGATTAATCATGGTTTCTAAAATGCCAGTTCCCTGATTTTTGGCGATAAATTCAAGGGTCTTGCCAATAAACGTCTTATCGATATCGCCCGAAGCGATAATAATATTCCTAAACTCGCCTTCCCTATCCCCCATTTCTTCAACAACCCGTTTTTTTAATTCCGGGTTTTTCAAATTTTCCAAAAGTTTCATCCGGCCGCCGACCGCAACGAAGTCCGGCAATAAGGTGTAAAAAACCGTGGCCGTGGAAGTGTACGGATAAACGTCAAAATTTACATTAAGACCTTCGGCCGCCGCTTTATGAATTTCTTCCAGGCCTTTTTTAAATATAGGCCAATTATTTTGGCCGACGGCCTTAAAATGGGAAATCTCAAGATTGGCTTTGGTTTTTTTTGAAACCTCAATCGCCTCAACAACGCTTTCGTAAAGCTTGCTTCCCTCGTCTCTTAAATGGGCGCTGTAAATTTTTTCTTGTTTTCCGCCAAAGGCGGATCCGCCTTTGGCGGATAAAGTTGAAACAAGTGTTGCGATTTCTTCGGCCGAAGCCATTTTGGCATGGGAATAACCCAGGCCCGTTGAAAAACCCATCGCCCCCTGGCTTAAAGCGGTTTCAAGCAAATGCTTTGCCTGGCTTAATTCGCCATCAGTTAAATCCCTGAATTCGTCTTTTACAATACTGCGGCGCAAGGTGGCATGCCCGATTAAAGTGCCAAAATTCAAAAGAAATTTCTTTTTCCTTACTTCATCAAAAAATTCGGAAAGAGAAAGCCAGTTAACATTTATTTGTTTTATATCGGCCCATTTTTGGATTGCCGCGATAACGTTGCCGGTGGTAAGCGGCGCTAAAGATGAACCGCAATTGCCGCCAATAACGGTGGTTACTCCTTGATACAAGTAACTTTCTAAATCGGGATGGCTGAATAAAGTCCAATGCCTGTCGGAAGCGTTGTTAATATCAATAAATCCCGGTGCGACATGACAGCCGGCCGCGTCAATCACGGTCTCGGCCGAAGGATTGCCTAAAAAACCGATTCTTTCAATCTTCCCGTTTTTAACCGCCACATCGGCGTGAAAAGCGGGCGTTCCCACGCCATCAATAATTGTCCCGTTTTTGATAAGGATATCTAATGCCATTACTTATATTATACAACGAAAGATAAAAACAAAAAAACAACTGCCCCGTTGGAAGGGGCAGGCCCTTTGAATTGGGCGGAGTGTTAAATTGGTGTGCGCCAAAATGCGCACGACCTGTAAGCTATTTTAATTATAGCTGATTTTAACCAGCATGTCAAATAAAATTTATTTTCCCAAAAGGCCGATGATGAGGCCGATGGTTGCAGAAACGGCGGAAATAATCCAAAAACGCATTGTGACTTTGGTTTCGGGCCAGCCAAGCGCTTCAAAATGATGATGGATGGGTGTTGAAAGAAATATCTTTTTGCCGCGGAATTTTTTTGACAGCGTCTGGACAATCACCGAACCGGATTCAAAAACCAAAATAAAAGCGATTAAAGGTAAAAGCAGCGCAGAAATAACGCTGGTAAAAGCCGTCAAATCATAATGTCCCTGAGTAAATGCTAAGGCCCCCAAAGCGGCAAAAGCGAATAAAAGCACCCCGCCGGCTAAACCGTCCAAGCCGTCCGTTTCATTAGTGGAAAAAGCCGTGGAAACAATTATAAAAATAAAAATAGGGATGTACCATAATCCAACGCTGAAACTGCCTAAAAAGGGAATATAAAATATATCCCAGCCGAGTTTAAAATAAAACCAATAAGCGCCTATAGCCGCTACTATCGTATAAAGTAAAATTTTTTGTTTTACTGAAAGTCCCCCGCTCTTAGGGCCGATTTTAAAAACTCCAAGTAAATCATCGGCAAAACCCAAAATCGCGGAAAACACCAAAGCGCCTAAAGGTAAAAACGTTTGAGATCGGCTTAAAAAATTAAGCTGGCTGAAAACACCGTCAAAAAAAAGAGAGAGAAGCCAAAAGGCAACCGCCAATATAAGAGTTGTCCCCCAGATTAAAATACCGCCCATTGTCGGGGTGCCCTCCTTCACGCCATGAATCTTGGCAAAAATCGGAGCGCCTTCGGCTCTAATTTGTTTTCCCAATCGGTATTTGAAAAGAAAATGCGTCAAAAGAGGCGTTGCGGAGAATGCAACAATAAATGATATAGAAGTTAAAATTAAAAGACGTGCGACCTCTGACATTTTAATTCCAAATATACGCTTCCTTGAGCCATTGAATTAATTTTTCTGATTCTAAAAACCGATCGGGCGACCCTAAAACAATAGTAATAATTTCATTTTTATCGCCAAAACTCATTCCGGAAATTAAAAGAGCTAAAGAACCTCCGGCCTCTCCGGTATATCCGGTTTTACCGGCCACCACTTCGCTTACTCTTCCGAGAAGTTCGTTGGTATTTTTAAGCCGGTGTTCAATATTGCCGTCAGAAGAATAAACAATCATGTTTTTTGTTTTTAAAATTTCAAAAATTTCAGAATGAGTGTTTATAAGATAACTGAAAATTTTAAAAACATCAAGAGCCGAGGAATAATTATTTTCCTCATCAAGGCCGTCGGGATTAGTAAAATGCGTGTTTAAAAGCCCCAACTCTTTAGCTTTTTTATTCATAAGGGAAATAAAATCGGGATTTTTATCCGCTAAAGCTACCGCGGCATCGTTTGAAGAATCTATAAGCATAATGCTAAAAAGAGAGCGGACGGTTATTTCCTCAGAGGGTCTCAAGTCCCCTTTTGAACCTTCGCGTTTTACGGCTGACAATGGGACCTTGATAACCATCGTAGGCTGATAGTTTTCCAAAACGACAATAGCGGTCATAAGCTTGGTAAGAGACGCCACCGGCCGCCTGATTTCCATATTTTTATTGTAATAAACTCTTCCGCCGTCGGCCCGCATAGCCAAAGCTGCTTCGGCCCCAAGTTCCAACGCCGGAGCCGACCAGTTGCGCCGCGGCAAAGTATTTTCGCTGTCGCCAAAAACAACAAAAGTCGGCGGCACAAAATTCATTAAAGCCGCCGGCCCGTCTTTTAATTTATAGTCGCTATTATTTTGAATTGGTAATCCGTTTTTAGCAGAACCAAAAATCCAAACAAAAAAAATAACGGTAAAAATCAAGGATATTTTCAAATAAAATTTTTTATTCCCATCCATAATGGTTCTTATCTTGATGAAGCTAATACAAAATAAAATTCCTTAGCCCCATTCGCCTTCGGCGAACGGCTCGCCCCCACCTAGAATTTTATTTTGTATTAGCTTCATCACGCAAATTCATATAATTTGGTAAATCTTCTAATTTATTTAAACCCAGATGTTTTAAAAAATCAAAGGTAATATTATAAATGTAAGATCGGCCATCTTCGGGATTATTATATTTCCCTATAAGCCCCCTGATTGCCAAACTCTGCAAAATGAAACTGCAGTTAACGCCGCGCAAATTTTCAATTTGCGCGCGGCTTATTGGCCCGCGATACGAGATAATTGCGAGTGTTTCCAAAGCTGCTGGCGATAAGTCCTCTTCAAAATCGCTTTTTATAAGTTTTTTTACCGGTTCAACCGAATAAGGCGAAGCAACCAGTTGGACTTTACCGTCAAAAAACACAAGGCGCAGTCCTCTTTCATTTTTTTCATAGTCGTCCACCAACTCCTTTAATGAGCCGTTGATTTCTATTTCGCCGGTTTCTAAGATCTCGGCCAGCTTTTTTACGGTAACGGGATGGCCGGCCGTAAATAATAAACTTTCTAAAAGCGATTTATAATTCATGTAAGTTTTTTAATCTTAATGTCTCCAAACAAATAATCTTGCGACGCTTCCAGAATCCGGCTCCTCATCAGCATCAGCATTGCCAAAAACGTCAGTATAACATCAATCTTTTCCTTCACCGAACCAGAAATCTCAGAAAATGACGCTTCAACCGCTATGCTTATCCTGTC
>LCEQ01000007.1:0-18629 GCA_000994805.1 Candidatus Azambacteria bacterium GW2011_GWA2_42_9
ACCCGAGGAGGCGGGAAGCGCACGAAGCGCCTCCCAAAGATGCGGTAACGCTTCGCGTGGCTCAGCCACTTTCAGCGCGCCCTCACCCTGCGCCAATGCCATATACGCGGTGGTGAGCAGCGGATTCGGTGGAAACATCCGGCCCATGGTGCGTTCGTCCTGCAGTTGCTGCACACGGAAGCGCAACCGCGCGGCACGGGCACCGAGCCCACGTGCCGAATCGACGAAGAGCTGTCGTGGCAGCGTCTTGCGACTCGCAATGGAATTGTCAGAAGACTTTTGGCCGTTGAGACGCTGGGGTCAACAAGCGTTATTCTTACCGACAAAACCGGAACGCTCACGCAGGCTAAAATGGAGCTCACCTCAATAACGCCTTATCAAGAAGGCGACAATGCGGAGAATAAAAATAACCTTCTTAATTATGCGCTGGTTAATACCGACGTAGTTATAGAAAATCCCAGCGACGCTCCCGAAAAATGGTTAATGTCGGGCCGCGCGCTTGAGGTTTCCCTGGTCAGGGGCGCCGCGTCAAACGGCGTGTTGCTCACAAAAGTTTTGGAACAAACGAAAATTATTGACCGTTTGCCTTTTAGCTCGGAACATAAATACTCCGCCTCAATTTTTAAAACTGATTCGGGAATTCATTTAGCTATTTTTGGCGCTCCTGAAATTATTCTGCGCTTTACCGTTCTTACGCAAAAAGAACAAGAAAAAGTGGTCGTGGAAATTGAAAAAAGAGCTTTTGCCGGAGAACGTGTGTTGGGAGTGGCCTCTCTACTTATCAGCGAAAGCCATGAAAACATTTTGCGCCAAAAAAATTTCAGTAATCTTAATTTCGACGGCTTAATCACTTTTCGCGATCCGTTGCGTCCCCATGTTTCTCAAGCTATTAAAGAAATCGCCGCGGCAGGCGTGAAAACAATTATTGTAACCGGAGATCATCGCGGAACGGCTGAAGCGGTCGCGCGGGAGCTGGGTTTGGTTGACGGTAAAGGGGCAGTGCTTACGGGCGACGATCTTATGTATCTAACCAAAGAAGAGCTTGAAGCGCGTTCTCGCGAGGCGACTTTATACGCTCGCGTAACTCCGGAACAAAAAGTAATGATCGCAAAACTTTATCAGGGAAGAGGAGAAGTGGTCGCGGTAACGGGTGACGGCATAAACGACGCGCCGGCGCTTCACGCGGCCGACATTGGCGTTGCCGTCGGTTCGGGCACGGATGTTGCCAAAAGCGCGGCCGATTTAGTTATTTTAGACGATAATTTTGAGACGATCGTAGCCGCCATTAAAGAGGGAAGAAGAATTTTACGCAATATTCGCAAGGTTATTATTTATCTTCTTTCCAACTCATTTGATGAACTATTTTTAATCGGAGGCGCGCTAATTTTAGGAGTCGCCATACCGATCAACGCTCTTCAGATTCTTTTTGTTAATCTTATTACCGACAGTTTCCCATCTCTCGCTTTCGCTTTTGAAGACGGCATTGATGACACGGGAAACCATCCTCAAAAATTGCGTAAAAACCTGTTTGACAGCGAGATGAAATTTTTTATTTTAATTATCGGCATTTTAAGCAGCACGTTCCTTCTTATTTTATATCTTTTTTTGCTGAAAATTGGATTTGCCGAAGAATTAACGCGGACTTTTATTTTTGCTTCTTTCGCAAGCTATACGCTTTTTCTGACTTTTTCACTTCGCAGTTTAGGAAAAAGTATTTTAAGTTATAACCCCTTTTCCAATAAACCCTTAACCATTGGCATCGGCATCGGGCTGTCGCTTGTTGCCGCGGCAATATATTTTCCGTGGCTCCAGCAAATTCTCAACACAAGCCCGCTTCCGCCCGTTTGGTTATTAGGAGTCGTCGGCGTGGGACTCCTCAATATTTCGGCGGTTGAATTCGGCAAATGGCTTTTCCGTAAAAAAATTATCAAATATTTTTAAATGAATAATATTAAATATAATCTAATCAAAGATGCATTCATTGTTGCGTTAAGCATTTTAATCGCAATTATTTTAGTGAAAACCAAAGCCCTCGTGAGTATTTTAGCTTCATCAAAAGAACTGGAACTATTCGGAAGCTTTATAGCCGGAATGTTTTTTACTTCGGTTTTTACCGTCGCTCCGGCAACTGTTGTACTTGTGAAAATTGCGCAAACTAATTCAATATTCTTGGTAGCTTTCTTCGGAGGAATTGGCGCGATGATTGGAGATTTGATCATCTTCCAATTTGTTAAAAATAGATTGTCAAAAGATGTTTTGTATCTATTAAAAAAATCTAAATCGGAACGATTATCATTAATTTTTCATTTAAAGATTTTCAGATGGTTGCTCGCATTTTTAGGAGCGCTGGTAATTGCTTCGCCGCTTCCCGACGAACTAGGATTAATGATGATGGGATTTTCTAAAATGAAGACCCTATTTTTTATTCCGCTTTCTTTTTTACTTAACTCTTTGGGAATTTTGATTATCGGGCTTATTGCCAAAGCGGTAATATAATACCTATATAAGCTATTAGCTTGACAGGATTAGTATTATTGCTCATATTTATATATGAAAAATTCAATTTGAATTTTTCCGGCGGCGATAGTCGTAGGCCGCTGTATAATTTAAAAGCTTAATCAGTAAAAAAACCATGGCTTACAAATGCCCTAAATGTAGTCATATTTCAGACCAACCCGGAAATTGTCCCGATTGCAGCGTTGAAATGGTTGAAGAAAAAGAGGAAACTGCCGCCTAATCTTATGACCCAAGACAATTAAAAATCTCTTGCCTAAAAACAAGAGATTTTTAATTGGGGATAAGTGCCTTGACGGCTCTGAAACGGGGCTGATAACATTAAATTGTGGGTTAGCGCTGTTAAGCGTGGTTTATTGTTGAAATTGGCGCTTTTTATCCTTAATTTTGGCTTATTTATAATATTTTCAGACAACTTCTAATACGGGCAAATCAATACCCCTTAGGATCTTCTTTGGGCGTTGTTTTTATTTTCATTCTGATTGCGAATTTTACAAACCCGGTTGATTTTAAAGCCGGATCCAGCTACTTTAACAGAGGAGAAGCAGTTATCGGCGGCGAAATCACCGAAGTTATCTCGGCTCCGGAACCTAATAATGATAACTCGCTTTTAGCGGCAGGCTCCGGCATCGGCCCCGGTATTTTTGAAGATAGTGAGTTTGACGATCGCGATCCTTTAATAACCGGCCAGGATTCGCTTTTACCGAACCAAAATCCCATTACCGTTTACCTGCCCGAGCCAAAACCGGCAGCACCACGGTCCGCTCCTTATTATGGCCCTTCTCTTGCTGGTTACTTTATTTTCCCGACCACGGGTTATAACCAGGGTCGTCTTCATCCATATAACGCGGTTGATATTTCCCGCGGCGACGATTGTCTTTATGAAAATATTCCGGTTTTTGCCGCCGCTTCCGGCGTTGTTACCGCGACTTATCCGACTCAAAGCGCCTCCAAATGGGCCAATAGCGGCTATGGCAACTATTTTACAATTTTGCATCCCAACGGCGTTACCACTTTATATTCTCATCTAAAAAATATTCTTGTTGGAGCGGGCCAATACGTTAATCAGGGCAGTATCGTTGCCTTTATGGGCGGCTATCCAAAAACGCCGGGCGCCGGCAATTCCACCGGCTGCCACTTGCACTTCGGAGTCCGCAACGCTGCTCAACCTTTCACGAGGTAAATTTTCTTCTTTTGTCGTGGTTAGATTAATTTATCTATCCAATGACCTTTATTACCAACACTAAAACCAACTTTTTTTAAAAAAGATAAGTGTTCTTTATTATTTTCCGAAACAAAACCCATAATATATGATATATTTTTCTTATCAAGATTTTTAAGCGCCCGATCGATAAGATGCCGGGCGATTCCCTTCTTCCTGTACGCCGAGTCCACCCATATATTCTCAAAGGTAGATTTTTTAGTTGGCAAGTGACAGGCAAAAAGAACAAAACCAACGATATTATTATGATCTTCGGCAATAAGACAAATATCATTTTTACTTTTTGTCCACCGAGCTAATTGATCGCGAGACCAAAATATACCCGTGTTTGAAATCTGAAATTCATTAATTTTTTTACCAATTTTAATTATAGATGACAAGTCCTTGCTGTTAATTTTCCTGATTTTTACCATCTTGTTTAAAGTTTATATTAATAATCCCAGTACGATTTTTTATATTTATTTTTTTACTTAGTTCTGGATATTTTTTGCCATCAATAATATTCATAACAAGTTGATCAATCTTCCCCAGTCCGGGATAAGGCGTTGCCGTATAGATAGATGGATCATTATTAGTCTGTACACCATTAACAAAAAGAGGCAGCTCATGGATTACATATAGAGCAAGTGACTCCAGACGTTCTTTTGAGGGGGTTCGCCCTCTTGTCAAAAAAATTTCTCGAATTATATCGATTACTTCTTGATAAAAATCGCTTTGCTCCGCAAATTCTCTGAAAAACAATTCTCTAATACGGATATGATCGGGTGTACATATATCGTCATAGTTGGCTACAACTATATTTTTTCTTACTTCTGCCGGAAATCCATCAATGATTTCTGATAATTCTTTTTTGCGCGCGTCTTCATCCTTGAAGGCTTTTTTAAGAGCTTCGGCGCGGGTCAACCCGTCAAAATATTTATAATTGGTAGCGTGCATTCTACCAGGGATCTCAACCAGTATCTTTTCTTTGGTGTATTGTAGACAAAAATTAATTAAAACCCTTATATTCTCCTTAGAAAAAGCCTTGTTATTAATACTAGCGCCAATCCAGATGTTATGTCTTTTCTGCTCTATTTCTAATAGGTTGATCCCAATGCTTTGTATTGCAATTACATTTCCGTATTTGAGAATATTCATAAAAATGTATAGTCAAAACTATAACGATTTTGTATACGTCGCGGTCTCTTAGTAAAATATCTGGTATTTTTTAAACTTCCTCTCGCGGTCTATACTGCAACGCCTCGGCTAAGTGGTTAGGTTTTATGTTTTTGGAATTATCTAAATCAGCGATGGTGCGGGAGATTTTTAGCAAGCGGTGATAAGTTCTGGTTGAAAAACCCATAGAACTCACCGCATTTTTCATCATTTTTTCCGCCGTTTCATCTAAGGCGCAGTATTTTTTAATATGGCGGATTGACATTTCGCGGTTGGTTAAAATGCTGTCGTCCATAAAACGCGAGGCCTGAACTGCGCGGGCTGCCTCAACTCTTTTTCTCACGGCCTGGCTGGTTTCGCCGGCGTGGCTATAAGACATTTCTTCATACTTCAATCGGGGCACTTCAACGTGAAGGTCAATTCTGTCAAGAAGAGGGCCTGATAATTTTCTTTTGTATCTGATAATATGGCTTGGCGCACAAACACATTCTTTCAAAGAATCATTCAGGTAGCCGCAGGGGCAGGGATTCATTGATGCCACCATCAAAAATTGGGCCGGAAAAGTAATGCTACCCTGGGCCCTACTGACGGTGATATTACTTTCTTCAAGCGGCTGTCTTAAATTTTCCAAAACATCCCGCGAAAATTCCGGAAATTCATCAAGAAAAAGAACGCCGCGATGAGCCAGAGAAATTTCTCCCGGCCGGGGCCAAGCGCCGCCGCCGACGAGGGATATCCCCGAAGCGGTGTGATGAGGCGAGCGGAAAGGCCTTTTATATAGAAGCGACTTATCTTCTTTAAGCAGTCCGGCAACGCTCCAGATTCTCATTACTTCAATGGCTTCTTCTAAATTTAATTGTGGCAGAATTGAAGCCAAAGCTTTGGCTAGTAAGGTCTTTCCTGAGCCGGGTGGCCCGGAAAAAATTACATTATGATTTCCAGCTGCGGCGATTTCTAAAACCCGCTTGGCTTTTTCTTGGCCGCGGATTAAAGCCAGATCAACTTCTGATTCACTTTCCGAGTTTTTTGAGAATTCCAACTCCAAATCGGAATTTAGGCAGGGTCTAATAATCTTTTTATTTTCAAGATGCTCGAAAATTTCAACTAAATTATTAGCTCCGATAATTTCAATGTTCCTTACCAGCGCCGCTTCAGCGGCGTTAGCTTTGGGAATAAAAACCGTCTTAAACCCCCGGTTTTTGGCCTCCATAACAATTGAAAGAACGCCGCTAATGGGCCTTAAATTTCCATCAAGCGCCAGTTCTCCGGCAAACAATTTTTTCTCCGGATCAAACTCTATTTGATCCGAAACCAATAGATAGCCCAAAGCGATCGGCAAGTCATAGGCCGGGCCTTCTTTTTTTAAATCGGCCGGCGCCAGATTTACCGTGACCCTTTTATTTCGCCGCGAAGGCGGCGAAGCACCGGAATTTTTAATAGCCGAAGAGACACGGTCTTTTGATTCTTTAACCGCCGTGTCCGGCAGGCCGACAATGGAAAAATTAAAGAGGCCGGGCGCCAAATCGCACTCGACCTCCACAATTTTCGCATTGATGCCGCATAAAGCGGCGGAATATAATTTAGCCGGCATAAATCTCCTTTACATGTTCTATATCTGTTTTAGCGGCTGGATTAGCTTTTAAGCGGTCTGCAGGAATTTCTTTTTGACAAACTTCGCAAGTCCCATAAGTTCCATCGTCCATTCTTTTTAACGCGTCGTTTACTTCTTTAAGCCGCAATTCCAAGCGGTCGGAAAGTGCCTTGTTTTTCATATCCTCATCGGATTCGTTGACGCTTTCTCCTCCTTCCAGCTCTTCTTCGCTGGTAATCTGATCTTCGCCCCATTCTTTATGTTTAATATCCCAATCGCCTTCCAAATTCGTATCAGGCGTGGCAATAGTTTCTAATTCTTTGATAAGCAAATCCCGCTCTTTTAAAAGGGCGGTTTTTAATTCATCTAAATTTTTTTGGTCTAACATTGGTTTTAGAGTAGCAAATGCCAAAATAAAATGCAAATCAAAAAGGGCGCCGTTAGAACCCCTAAAACATTGTTGTTTAGTGGGCATGGTCGCCCTTGTTTGGATTCGTTATCCGCTTTTAACGATCCTAAATGTCTCGTTTCCAATCTCGGTTACGATAACCGTATGATTTTAAAAAGAGCCAATGGTCGGCGGATGACCTTTATTCCGGCGAACCGGAATTTTATGCAGATCAGAAACGAGATCTTAATTTAAGTATATTTGATATTTAGAAAAAAGTCAACAGGTATTTATCCACACAGTATTATTTAACAAATTCATTGATTGACGCTTTTAAGTTTTCCAAATAATTTACTGACACGCTTTGGCCGGTTAAGTCCTGCAATACAATGAACATTCCCGCGCTGGAAGTGGTGAAAATAAGGAAATCATTGTAGATGGCGTAATTTAGCGAAGCGTAAGGAATATTAACATTTGAATAACGTACCGGCTGATTGATAAAAAGATACGAACGGAATGAAGGCGGAGTTGAAGGCAGTGTAAAGTCGGTTAAAAACAGCGGAAAAATATCGTTGGTAAATGTTGTTTTTTCCCAATCAGCCATTTGATTTTTGGCCAGTTCCTTATTTTTGGTTTTTAAGATTAAAATCGGCCGCGCTCCTTCTTTTTGGCTGAAGTAAGCGAAAGCAAATTCGTTTTCGTAATTAGATAAAAAGTCCTTTGGAGCGAAGATCGACATTAAATTAAAAAATTCTTCAGCGGCCATCGGCTTTCCTTGATAACTTATGACGATTTGTTTAACGGAAGCGCGGGTCTCTTCCACTTTGGCCTCGGATTTTAAGGATTGCATTAAAGAGGTCGGCGTTTTTGACGGTAAATCAATCGTCACTTTTTTATTTGGCAGTTTACTCCAAAATTTTATCGGTGCGGTGGTGGTGGCAGCCGGGGATATCGGCAAAGCCGGCGTGGTTGTGGTCGCAGGGGAAACAATCACTGGCGCTTCAGGCAGTCTGGTTTGGACAAAAATTTTCCAATAGCCGTAAAGACCTAAAAAAACCAAAAGAAGAACGCCAAAACCAATGACGCTGATTTTAATCCAGATCGGCGCGACTTTGTATAGGGGCTTAATCGGCGCCAAAAGAATCTCTTTTGGAGGAATCACTTTCGGCGGGACTTTCAAAATTGGCGGCATTATTTGTTCAGCGAAAGTTTGGGCTTCAACCCGAGGTGTCGGGGTTTTTGGTAACACAGGTGCCGGAGCCACAGGAGCGGCCACCTGCGCTTCTTTTGAGATTTGAGCCGGAGGCAGCGGAGGGATTGGGATCGGCTTTACTTCTTTTTTAATAACGCCGGTTGCTATGCCTAGGTCCTCTTTCATTGTCCTTATGACAATGTCTTCATCTGATTTTTGATTTGATTCTGCCATTAACATCATTCTAACATAAAAACCGCCCCGCAGCTGCGGGGCGGTTTTTATTACTTATCCACAACAATCATTCATTCGTTTTTATTTTCCCGCTGCGTCTTTGAGCGACAAACTGGTTTTACCGTTTTCTATTCTTTTGATTTTAACTTTTACTTCGTCGCCGACGTTTACTATGTCGGTGACTTTTTCCACGCGGCGGGGCGCCAATTCGGAGATGTGAATCATCCCGTCTTTCCCCCGGCCGAATTCCACAATGGCGCCGAAATCCATTATTTGCGTCACCTTTCCAGTGATGATGTCGCCGACTTTATATTCTTTAACAATTTCTTCTATTATCGCTTTGGCTTCAAGGCCGCTCTTTTCATTTTCGGCGGTGATGAATATAAGGCCTGAATCCTCGATGTCAATCGCGGCGCCGGTTTTGGCGATAATGTCGTTAATAACCTTGCCGCCGGGCCCGATAACTTCCCGGATTTTATCAACGTGAATTTGGATAGTGATGATTCTTGGCGCTAAGGGCGATAATTCTTTTTTCGGTTCGGCGATAGTTTTTGCCATGTGGTCTAAAATTTGAAGCCGCGCTTTTTTAGCCTGCGCCAGGGCTTTTTCAAGAGTTGCCACATCTACACCATTGATTTTTACGTCCATCTGCAGGGCGGTGACGCCGTCGCGCGTTCCGGCCACCTTAAAATCCATGTCGCCGTAATGATCTTCGGGTCCCTGAATGTCTGTTAAGATTTTATAAACATTTTTTCCGTCGCTTATCATCCCCATGGCAATGCCGGCCACCGGTTTTTTAATCGGCACGCCGCCGTCCATAAGCGCCAATGTTGAGGCGCAGGTTGAGGCCATTGATGAAGAACCGTTTGATGATAAGACCTCAGAAACAACCCTGATGGCATAGGGAAATTCTTCTTTTTTGGGGATCATCGGCTCGAGCGCTTTTTCGGCCAAAGCGCCATGGCCGATTTCCCGCCGGCCGGGACTGCCCATTCTTCCGGTTTCCCCGACCGAGTAGGGCGGAAAATTATACTGGTGCATAAAATGCTTTTTGGTTTGAATCACCATGCCTTCTACGATTTGTTCGTCAGACGGCGCGCCAAGCGTTAGAGCCGACAAAACCTGAGTTTCGCCGCGTTCAAAAAGTCCGCTGCCATGGGTACGCGGCAAAAATCCTATTTCCGCGGAAAGCGGGCGCAACTCGTCGAGAGACCTTCCATCCGGCCTCAAGTCGCGTTCCAAAATATTTTTATGAACCATTTCATCAACCAATGCCTCAAACACCGCTTCCGCCGCTTTTATCATAGACACGTCAATTGTAGTAATATGTGCTATTAGTTCTTCTTTCAACGCGTCTAAATTCATTAATCGCTTCGCTTTTTTCTTTTCATAGACGGCATTTTCAAGAACATTGTTTTTGTTTAAGAATTTTCTGACCTCTTCCTCAATTTCTTTGTCAGTTGCCGCCAAAGAAACCGAGGCTTTCGGTGTGTCAAAATCGTCCGAAATTTTTTTGACGAATTCAACAATATCTTTTAACGATTCTCTCGCGAATTCAAAGCCGCTGATTAGGTCCTCTTCCTTAATTTCAGAACCGCCGGCTTCAATCATGTTAATTTTTAAGTCCGGCGAGACCGAAATTACCAAGTCCGCGATGCCGGCCGTTCTTTCTTCAAAACTGGGATTCAAGACCCACTTTGAATCCGTCCGGCCTATTCTTATTGCCGCTATCGGACCGTCCCAAGGAATGTCTGAAATTGAAAGAGCAATTGAAGCCGCTATCATGGCGACGATATCGGGGTCGTTTTTTTCGTCAACCGACAAGACCGTTGAAACGATTTGGATTTCGTTCCTGATGCTTTGATCAAAAAGCGGTCTGATGGCGCGGTCAATGAGGCGGGCGTTTAAAATCGCTTCTTCCGATGGCCGACCCTCGCGCCTTATAAACCGCGAACCCAATATCTTGCCGCGGGCATAGAATTTTTCTTCGTAATCGACAACAAGCGGCATGTAATCCGCTCCAACTTTCTGATTTTTTGACATTGTTGCCGCCGCCAAGACCACGGTGTCGCCCAGCCGGGCGGTCACCGCGCCGTTGGCCTGTCTGGCCAATTTTCCGATTTCTATTTTTAGAACTTGGTTGCCGATATTTAAGGAGTAATTTCTTGTTTCAGGCATGATTTATTTCTTTACTGTCTTTTTTGATTTTTTAATTGGGATGGTGAATTTTTTAGAATCAGCCGACATATCAATAAAGTCGTCCGTCGCTTCTTTCAACTTGGCGGAAGTCGAACGGCCAAAGGCGATCACTTCAACCTGCCGGCCGCGATTTCTTAAGTATTCAACGAGCGGCACAAAATCGCCGTCGCCGGTGGCCAGAATCAAAACGTCAATAAAAAAATCTCCGAGACGGATGGCGTCAACCGTGATGCCGACGTCCCAGTCGCCTTTTTTAATGCCGCCGGGAAAAATCTGGAGATCTTTTATTTTTGTTTCAATCCCCATTTTAGTAAGCGCTTCAAAAAATGCCGACTCTTCGCCGGTTTCGGTTTTTATAACGTAACCAATGGCCCGAACTAACTTGCGTCCCGCTAAAGCCGCTTTTAATACTTCGTTAAAATTGACGCGGGCGTTATAAAGGTTTTTGGCGGAGTGGTAAAGATTTTGAACGTCTATTAAAATCGCCACCCGCTGGTCTTTATGTTTTATTATTGGCATGCCACCTACTTTTTTAATCCTAATTTTTTAATCAAATTATTATATCTTTTTTCCTCGGTTTTTTGGAGATAACTTAACAGCCGTTTTCTTTTTGAAACCATGCCCAAAAGCCCGCGGCGCGAGTGATTATCTTTGGGGTGCTTTTTCAAATGTTTGGCCAAAGCGTCAATTTCTTCGCTTAAAATGGCGACCTGAACTTCAGTCGAGCCGGTATCGGTGTCATGCGCCTTGTGTTTTTCTATTACCTTCTTTTTTTCCTTGATTTTTAGCATTATAAAAAGATAATATCATAATCTTTTGTTATCGTAAAGTTTTTATTTTGCGACGTTCCGATATACAATCTAATAATGGATATTAATACGCTTCTTAAAGATTATCTTGACCATTTGGAAATAGAAAAAAACCGGTCAATTAAGACGCGGGTTAATTATGAGCGGTATTTAAAAAAGTTTTTGGAATATTCAAAAATTTCAAAACCAAGCCAGATTTCCCAAGATTTGGCGCGGCAATACCGATTATGGCTCAACAGACAACCCCTTCGACAGGCTCAGGGCAAAACTGGTGTTTTGAAAAAGAACACCCAGAATTATTATTTAATCGCTCTGCGCAATTTTTTAAAATATCTGGCAAAACGGGATATTGGAACATTGTCGGCCGATAAAATTGAATTGGGCAAACAATCGGAGCGCCAGGTGATTTTTTTGGAAGAAAATGAGCTGGGAAGGTTATTAAATTCACCGGAGGGTTCATCTTTCAAAACGCTTCGCGATAAAGCGATTTTGGAACTTTTGTTTTCCACCGGTCTTCGGGTTTCAGAGCTTTGCGCTTTAAACTGCGATTCCCTGAATCTTAAGTCGGGCGAATTTGCTGTTCGCGGCAAAGGCGGTAAAGTCCGGCTGGTTTTTATTTCCGATACCGCCAAAGAAGCAATAAAAAATTATCTGGGGAAAAGAGAAGATGTTGACGAGGCGTTGTTTATAAGAAATGTCAAAAACCCGTCAAAACAAGACAATTTACGGCTTACATCTCGCAGCATTGAACGGCTCGTGAAATATTATGCTATCAAAGCTGGGCTTACTAAAAAAATAACGCCACATTCGTTAAGGCATTCTTTCGCGACCGATTTACTTATGAACGGCGCCGACATCCGTTCGGTCCAAGCGCTCTTGGGGCACTCCAATATAACCACCACTCAAATTTACACTCACATCACCGACAAACAACTTCGCGAAGTTCATGAGACGTTTCATGGGAAAAGAAGGAAGTAAAAATTGACATTCCCGATGAATAGTAGTATATTATTGACTAAGCTTTATTTTGGCATAGCGTCAAAATAAGGCCACGTACTTTTACAACCCCGAAGATTTACCCGCGGGCAAATCTTCGGGCCTCCTCTCTGCGGAGAGGAGCAATGCGGCTGCGGCCGCGAAGGGAGAGGGCCATGTACGAGGAGAAGTATGAGACTTTAGTGGATTTGGTTAGGCAGGAGAAGGACTGGGCAGTTTATAATTCTATCGTTGACTTGAAGCTAGAAGATCGAGTTTTTCTGCTACAGAGTAATTTTCTTCAAGCCGCCGATCAACATGACGATGAAAAAGCTCCCGTCTATTGGGAATTCTTAAATCGTTGTTTGCGGGATATTGAACTCATTCCTTTTCTTAGGATGGAAAAGTTTTTAGGCACATGTCTGCTACGGGATGAAAAAACTCGCGAAGCCCAATCGCGCGCTCAAGCCAATTGCGCGGCAAAAGCCAAAGAACTTTGGCAAAAAATTCCTCGTTCAAGGATTGAAAAAGATCGTCGGTATTTAGGTGGAAGTTTGGCAGACGCAGAACTTCCAACCCTACTTGAAACAAAAAAAGTTTTGCTTGGCGAAATAGCCACTCGTTGGCGCGACACAAAAAATGAGCAAGAGGCATTTGAACTTTTTGAATTTTTTATGTTTCTCAAATTACAGCTTGGTGAAAACAGGTTATTACTTGACGCTGTCAGAAAAGCAACGGATTCGTATTTTCCAGCAACGCGGCTTTCACGTTGTTTGGTGCGCCTTGAGTTTTCGATCGAAGGAGGACTTATTGGTTCTGATTTCAGGCAGGAGTTTGAAAAAATCCTTGCAATTGCTTGGGCAAGAAATACAAAATTTAAAGAAATCGCGCGACTTGTCAAAGCTATGATTCCTATTTTAGGGGCTTCGGATGGAGCTTTTGACCTTTTGGAGCGGCAAGCCAATAAATATGCGATCTTAGACCAGGCGGTGTCAAAACTCTTAAAGTCTATGAATGGACAAGTAAGAGTAGAGGGCCTCGATCACATTTTTGGAGACAAAGTCGTTTCTTATCCTGGGTTTCATGTTCCTGATGAGAATCACGTAGAAATTGTTATTATTGATAGAAAAGAACCATATTTACGATCTTTTTATAGCGAAAACGCGGGCCATAGTAGTTTTGAAGCCGCGAGAAAGCATGTGGATTGCTGGTTGAAGGAATATTCTGGTTATTCGGTTCACTTAAAATTTATGGTTGTTGATAAATATGACCCTAAAAATTGTTTTTTTTCGCGAGAACAAACAATTAAAATAAGATAAGAAAATATATTATTAGTCAGTCCGAGACGTCTCGGATTTTTTGTTATTGTGGGCGGTGGAAGAATCGGACTTCCACTCTTCTCGGTGTAAACGAGATGTTTTACCATTAAACTAACCGCCCAAAATATTTTAAGAATAATTTAAGTTTATATAAAAAAATTCCCCCCGGCAAATGCCTTAGAGGGAACGGGATTTTTTATTTTACAAAAACTTTTCGGATTTTTTCAAGAGCAAAATCAAGTTCTTCTTTAGTGATAACAAGCGGTGGACTCATTCTGATTGTATATTCTCTTGTCTCCTTACAAAGAATTCTTTCTTTATGTAATCTCTGGCAAAACCCATGAGCGGTTGGGCCATCGTGCCGCACTTCAATTGCAATCCATAAACCCTTAGTTCTGATTTCCAAAATGTGAGGACTCTTTTCAGCAATTTTTTCAAGTTCTTTTTTAAAGTATTTACCGAGATGTTCCGCTCTTTTATCAAGGCGCTTTCTTCGCATTATGCGAAGAAAGGTCCGCCCCACAGCGGAAGACAAGGGGTTCCCGCCAAATGTAGAGCCGTGGTCATTGGGTTCAAAAACATCCATAACTTCTTTTCGTCCGACAACGGCGGAAATAACTATTCCGCCGCCAAGAGCTTTTCCAAGGATAATCATGTCCGGAATAACATTATTATAATTACAGGCGAACATTTTGCCGGTTCGGCCGAAACCGCTTTGAATTTCGTCAACTACAAGTAAAACATTATTTGCGGTGCAAATATTCCTTGCTGTCAAAAGATACTTTTCAGGAGGAATAATCACCCCGCCTTCGCCCTGAACAGCTTCTGTGATAAAAACGGCGGTATTTTTGTTTATTGCCATAAATAACGCATTTTCATCGGCAAAAGGAATTTTTATTGTGCCAGGCAAAAGAGGGCCGAATAATTCTGTATATTGCGGCACCGTTGACAAACTGATAGCCCCCAAGGTTCTGCCATGGAAATTATCCCTGCAGGCAATTATTTCTGCTTGATCGATCGGGATTTTCTTTTTTGTATAACCCCACTTGCGTGCGATTTTCATTGCTGTTTCTACTGCTTCTGCGCCGCTATTCATGATTAGTACCATATCAAGACCTTTAAGGCCGAAGTCATTGCAGAATTTAGCCAAATCTCTGGCAAAAAGAATTTTCTGCTCTTCCCAAAAACAGTTGGCGTTGCAGATAATACCTCTCTGGTGAGTTTGTTTTCCAATGGCATAAGCGATTTCAGGATTGCCATGGCCTAAATTTGCGGCCGAATAACACGCGAGCATATCTAAGTATTCTTTTTCTTCAACATCTTTTTGCCAACATCCAAATCCGGATCTTATAACAAAATCATCCGGCGGAGCGTAATTTCGTGGAAGATGCTTTTTAGCCAACCTAACCAAATATTTCGTTCTTTTTCCCATTTCCAACCCTCTTTTTCTATAATTTTAAGGTTCTTTTATACTCACAACATACAACTTTAAACTTTTTTGTCAATCAGAGGTTAATTTAGAACGATATTTTGGATATGTTCAATTTGAGCGTCTTTGGTTTGAAAATCCAACTTTATTGCCAAAATGTCAATTCTCCAATCTTGACTTTCTGAAGTTCTGTGTTCTTTTAGATAAGTTGCGATAATTCTTGACAACTGATGTTTTTTATGGCGGGTTATATTTTCTTCTGGCCGCCACTCAAACTTTTGATTCTGGGTTTTAACTTCAACAAAAACCAGTTCGTCGCTCTGTTGAGCCACGATGTCAATTTCTCCCCATGGTTTTCGGTAATTTCGGCCTAAAATCTTATATTTATGACTTTCCAAGTACTTAACAGCAATATCTTCCCCTAATTTTCCCGTGTTTTGTTTTTGAGTGGTCATATTGTTTCACGTGAAACTTTAACATAAAAACAAAACCGCGCAAGGCGCGGTCAATTTTCTCCCAAGGGATTATTGCTGAAGACAAACTCTATTCCAAGTCTGTTTCAAAGAAAGTTTGAATGTCAAGTTTTAGTTCTGCAATTCTCTTTTCCAATCTCTCGATGTAGCAATCCTGACAATAGCCGTATTTATAACCAACATCCGGGGAATAAAACTTACGTCCGCATTTTCCTCTACACGGGATTGTGGGATTCTCTCTAATTGGCATTTCTCTACCCTCCTTCCAACCAGCAGTTGATTCTCAAATGTTTCACGTTTTACACATTTTGCATGAAACACATATATAACACTTACGGGGGCGTGATATGGGCAAAATCGGTCCAGTGGAATTTTTGTTCGGGCGGGATGATAAAAACTTCTCGACAGATATTCTTTCCTAAGAAATCATCGGGTAAAAAGCACATAGGGGTCCACGATTTTGGATTTGTTCTTAACTCAACGGAATTAAAGCCAGAAAAACAAACAACCTTAAGGGGCCCATCGGGGTCTTCCGTGATTACCAGTAAATAATCGGTATCTGGTGTTTCCAATCTCACAGAAGATTTTGACCAGCTCCCGTTGCCAACCACTAACTCGTCGCCTATGACCTTAACTTTTACTCGGAATGAACTTTGATTAAGCTCTCTCTCGCCCATTTTTTCTCCTCCTCTAATTGTTTTCATCGTCCTTTTCCTGCCTTAGCAATACCGCAGAAAAATATACCAAAAACTACAGCAAGAATAATCCAGCCGGCTATAATTTTGAGGGACGACATTGTTTCTCCTCTTTATAAAAGGGCTTATAAAATTTATTCCTAATTATAAATCATTCTTGATATGTTGTCAAGCTTGTGTTGTAAAATGCCGAAATGTTGCCGTAATAATTGCCGTAATATTATTTCGCAAGATTCGCAAATTCAAAAACAATCAGAATAAACCAGCCGACCATTAAAATCAGCCAGCCAATTAGCGAAATATTTTCCAGGCGAGCGCGCAAAGAAACGTTGAAATTCTCCGAAATCATTGAGTAAATGTCTTCTATGGAATCAAGCTTCAGATGGATTCTTTGCCGCCATTCGTCAAAATGGAATTTTTTGGCAATCAAATCGTAGAGCCGAGCCGAATACCAGTCGCCGATAAGCTTAATATCGCGTTCGGTGCTTTCAAATTCCAAAACCGAAGCCGAACGGATGGCGATGAGTTCCCTTACAACCTGCTTTATTTCCCGGGACTTGAGGGCTAATTTTTTTCCGTCCATTTCCTTAAGAAGTTGGTTGACGCGCTTCATCCTCTGCTCAAGCTCGTTATCCAATATCCGGTAGCGCAAAAGCTGGGCATTGGCAATTTCAAACATTTCCAGAGCCGAACCAAAGTGGTTTTGGGGATCAAAAACAAAAGCGCCGTCCCAATCAATAATTGTTAGGTCGTTTTGAGCATATTTGATGCTGATTTCAAGCGTTTTTTCTATTTCTTTTTCATCAAGAGGTAATTTTTCCGATTTTAAAAATCCGGCAATTTTATCGCCATAAATCAAAAAAGTATCCGGACTGCCATGATAGCCGCCGACACACCAGACGCTGTATTCTTCGTCGGTTTCTTTTCTTACTTTGTGCTTCTGGAGAATTTCGCGGCAGTTGTTTGCCATCTCTTCCCTAAAATCCAGATTGTTTTCATTGAAAATATCATCAAGCTCCGCCGCCGCTTCGGCAATTATGACATCGGGCATATAGGCCTTAACGGTGAAACCGATTTTTTGGCCGCGAATCGTGCGCTCTTCGGTCCCAATGATTTTCTGGGCCGGCACGATAGCACCGAAATAATGGGGTGCCGAACGCAAACTGTCCAGCTGCTCCATTTGTTTTAAGGTGCGCTGGATTTGGCTTTGCCCGACGACAAAAACCACTAAATTGCCGCGGATTTTATTTTTTTCTGCCATCATTTAAATAATATCATCAAGTTGCTTTTTTGGCACTTTTTATGTATTCTATCAATAAAAATTTCTGTTGTTTAAAAATAGGAGCGGGAGATGGCCGAAGAAGAAAAAGAGTTGACGGAGAAGGAGGGGTATGGAACATCGTTTGAAAAATACATTCGCGGCTGGATTTTCCGGCCAGTAACGTGGTTATTTGGATTTATTCCCTATTTCGCCAACATCCTTACTGTCAGCAGATTTTTTATTACATTTTGGGCAATACTTGATTTTGTTTTTTATCATAACCCAATTGAACGCCAAGTTTGGTTTTTAGCCACTGGCTGGGCCACCGACATGTTAGACGGCCCGACAGCGCGAAATAATAAAGACGTAACCGCTTTCGGAACAATTGCCGATCATACGGCCGATTTTATTCTTATTCTCTGGATGATTTTTTTAAATTTTTATGTCACCCACGGTTTTGAAGTTGTCAGTATGCTGGAAAAACTCGCGATCATAGTAATGTATACCATTTTGTCGTTGATAACTTGCGGGATGTTTCTTGTTGCAACCGGAATGTGGCTTTTCAAGCGCGAGAAAAGAGCTGAAAGGTCCGATCAGCGATATTCTGATTTTGTGCAAGAGTTTTTGCTTAAAGATTTGGTCACCACGGCGTGGGCAAGGATTCACACAGGTCTTGCCGCTTTTGGCGCCACGTTTTATCTGGCCGGAGTGATTTGGAAAGCCGACGCTTATATTTACACGGGCGCAGTTCTTTTGGTTATCCAGCTTGGTTTTATGGGCTATAATATCTGCGAAATTTTTCAAGCGCGTTATAAGAACCGGATGCATAAAATGCGCCGAATGTTTCAGCGGCGGGTTGCCGACTTGGAAGAATTACTAAAGCGCAAAAAATAAAAAATAAAAACCCCGATGGCAAATACCATCGGGGTAATTTTTTTAAATTAAGGAAAACCGCGAAGAAAAATGGCGCAGAATTGGCGACTCATATTTAAATTTAACGCCGCGGATTTTGTTTTTATTATTTATAAGTGTTTTGAAAATTTCAATAACGTAATCTAGATGTTCTTTGGTGTAAACCCGGCGGGGGATGGCAAGGCGCAAAAATTCTTGACGGGCTTTTCGATTTTCTCCGGTTTGGGGGTCGCGGCCTTCCATAATGGAACCGATTTCAAC
>LCEQ01000007.1:18666-20137 GCA_000994805.1 Candidatus Azambacteria bacterium GW2011_GWA2_42_9
CCCAAATATTTTGTTTGTTCGGTGCGATAGCGCAGATAATTTTCGTCAATGCCTTCGTAAAGTCCTTGAGCTACCGTTTCCATGTCACGACCGGACATTCCGCCGTAATTTAAAAATCCTTCCATTAAAATCGCCTGCGGCGCGAGTTTTTCGTAGAGCTCTTTATTTCTAACGGCGATAAAGCCGCCCATGTTGGCTAGGGCATCTTTTTTGGCGCTCATCAAAACTCCATCGGCGCATTTCATTGTTTCTTTTACAATCTCTTTTATTGGCCAGTTTTTGTATTTTCTTTTCCGCTCCTTTATAAAATAAGAATTTTCGGCGAAACGGGCGATATCAAAAAAAAGCGGAGTTTTGTATTGCCGGCAAAGTTTTGAAACCGCTTTGATGTTTTCTAAAGACACCGGCTGGCCGCCGACGCTGTTGCAGGTGATGGTTAATAAAACATAAGCGATTTTATTCCTATATCTTTTTAAAGTTTTTTCCAGTTTTTTCAAATCAACATGGCCTTTGAATTCAAATAGATTTTTTGAACTGAAAGCGTCTTTACAGGTGCAGTCAATAATTTTTCCGCCTCGGTTTTCAATGTGGGCGCGGGTGGTGTCAAAAGGAGAATTGCCGGTGATAATATCGCCGGCTTTAACTAAAATTTTATTAAAAACCGATTCGGCGCCGCGGCCCTGATGCGCCGGAATGACAAAAGGAAACCCGAGGATTTTTTGAATCGTTTTTTCTAGCCGGAGAAAACTTGAAGAACCGGCGTACGATTCATCGGCTCGCATCAGCGCCGCCCACTGCTCCTGAGACATGGCGCCGGTACCGGAATCGGTAAGTAAATCAACCGCCACGTCTTCGGATTTCAGGAAAAACAAATTATACCCCGCTTTTCTTATTTTTCGGATTCTTTCTTTTTTGGTGAGCGTTTTTACCGCTTCAACCATTTTTGTTTTGTAGGGAGGAAGCATGGCTTGATAATAAACATTTTTTGTGATAATTTTCAAATATTGATTCGTTTTCAGCCCCTTTAAATTAATGGAGGAAAGAATGCGTTCTAAAAAGCGCGCCGTGGTTCGTATGCCGGCAGATACGTTATGGAAGGCATTAAGGATGAAAAAAAATTTAGGAGAAGTGGATGTTGCCAAAGCCAACGACCAGCATATAGCTTATTGCGATGCTTTATGCAACCTTGGTTTTAATCTTATGGTTTTACCGCCGGTTAAGAAGTATCCAGACGGCGTGTTTGTTGAAGATCCGGCAGTGATAATTAAAGATATCCTGATTATCACCAGTTTGCGCCGCAAAGAAAGGCGGGGAGAAGAGAAGTTATTATATAAAAAACTGGCTCCATTTTTTCCAAAACCAAATGTGTTTAATATCAACCCCCCGGCCTTCATTGAGGGTGGCGACGTGCTGGTTGCCGACAAGATGCTGTTTATCGGTTTATCAAAAAGAACCAATGAAAAAGGCGCCG
>LCEQ01000008.1 GCA_000994805.1 Candidatus Azambacteria bacterium GW2011_GWA2_42_9
ATCCTCTTTTCCAACAATACGGACAGATTTTTTGTTTCGGAGTATACTTAAAACAATGGATTTCTCTTTATAATACTAAAATGGGGAGAAAGACAGATGTTCATTCGACGACGCTGGCTTCTGCCGGCAGTGGCACATTGTCCCGATGGGCGATAGCGAGAAATAACGAGAAATAAAAAATTCTCCGCAGGAGACAGGAGAAATGATTACGGGTGAGACGTTTGACGTCAGCCCGATTTTTTATTTTAAATTTTTCCAGATTAGATTGAATATCGCTCTGAAAGTGTCTGTTATAAATTGATCTTCTAAGACAACTGCAAAATCTTTTTTCCTTGTTACGATTATTATCGTTTTACTTCCAAACAATATAATCTCTGCAGAAATCGGAAATAATTCCGATTTTATAAATTTAACATTTCTCTTAATTTCTTTATATACCGGCGGTAAAACATTTCCCTTTTTTGAAGTATAAATTATCCGAAAATTGACATTGCGTAATTTTTCATACATCTTTTCCCTATGATCTTTTCCTGACAGGGGAAAATTTTTATAGGCCTCATCAAGGGGTATAATTTCTTCAATATTTTTTACTCGTGTTTTTACAACATCCTCCTGGAGAGACCTGATTCCTTCTTTTCCCTCAAAAAATCTCACTTTCGGCCGCTCGCCGCGAGATTCGTACAGTTTATCAAGGTTGGGGAGTATTTTTTTTAAGTCGGCAAAATTTTCTTCAAGTTGTTTTTTTTCTATTTCAAACAAATGAGAAAGCCGCTCCGGCGGCTCGGCTACGAAATGGACTTTTTTATTCTTTTCAAGCGAAGTTGCCAGACCTTTTTTCTTAAGTTCTTCAAGAATAACATAAGTCGTTGCCCGGTTGACCCCGCTATAGGAAGCGACTTCCGAAGGCGAGACCTGCCCCAGTTCAAGAAGGGCGAGATAAACCTTAGTTTCTTTATCGGAAAGCCCCAATTTTTTAATTTCTGTTTCCAAATTAACCATATTTTGTTATAATTTTACCATAATAATATGGATTTGACAAATAAGTCGGTTATAAAAAGTTTGTTGAAAAAATATAACGCCAGACCGGAAAAATATCTCGGCCAACATTTTATTTTGTCAAAAAGCGCGCTTACCTTAATGATTGCGGCCGCAGAAGTTAAGGTAAATGACACTATTGTTGAAATCGGCCCGGGACTGGGGACATTAACTCAAGAACTTGCGAAAATCCCCCACCCTTTGAAAAAGGGTGGGGGACTGAAAATTATCGCCGTAGAAAAAGATCATTTAATGATTTCAATTCTTAAAGAAACATTGGCCGACTACAAAAACGTCAAAATAATCCAATCCGACGCCCGTCATATATCGATGTCCGACATCTATATAGATGTCGGACATCGATATAAACATCAATATAAAATTGTGGCGAATTTGCCGTATAACATCGCCACTTTTTTGATTCGTTCGTGGCTGGAAATGAAAAATTTCCCGAAGACGATGGTTTTAATGATTCAAAAAGAAGTGGCGCAACGGATTTGCGCCAAGCCGCCTCACTCAAATCTTCTTGCGATAAGCGTTCAATTTCACGCCAACGCGAAAATTATTGATTATGTTAAAAAAGAATCGTTCTGGCCCAAGCCGAAAGTTGACGCGGCGATAATTAAAATTACCCCGAAGCAGGATGGCCGTTATCAGCCGATCGGTTTAAAACAGTCATTCGCATTTTTTAGAGTCGTAAAAGCCGGGTTTTCCCAGCCCCGAAAACAGCTTTTGGGCAATTTGGCGAAAAAATTGAAAATAACAAAAGAAGAACTTATTTCAACATTTAAAAATTTGAATATTAACGAGCGCGCCCGAGCCGAAAATCTTAGCTTAGACCAGTGGCAAGAATTGGCTCAAAAACTTATCCACAATTAATCCCCGTTTTATCCTCGCTTCGTGGTATAATTTTATTGGAATGAAAGCTCGGATTTTATTTCCAAAATTCATAAAATGCGCTGTTTTAATATTAGCGATTATTTTGTTATTTTTCCCTTTTAAAAACATCCAATCGGCTTATTATTCTTATAGCCAGCCGAAATTTGTCCCTCAATACGGCTCTTACGCCCGGTACTTTAACGCCCTAAAACCGTATCAGAAAGGATTTGAGGAATCGCTTAAGCCCGGAAAAACAATCAAAGATATCGCCACGACTCTCTTGAAGCCGAATTTAACTTTTAATGACTTAGAAAGTCTATTTAAAAGAAAATTTTCTGCCAATCCGATCTGTTTTTCACAGGGCGGCGCATACACGTTTCCGCCCGGCCGTGTTTTTTCGGCGCCGCTTTGTTACGATGACCCGGAAGACGGTTGCAGCAGTTGCGCCTGCCAATGCGGCTATGTGGGATATATGTGGGACCCAACAACTTCTCTCTGCGGTTGCGCTGAATAAAATATGAAAATGACCAAAAAATATTTAACAATCGCGTTTGTAATATCGGCCGGAGTTGCTTTCGGAGTTTTTTCATTTGCTCCCGCTTCAAAAACCTTTTATATCCGAAATGAAGCCAATTTCCTCGCTTCCGCCATTGAATCACAATCAATTAATCCGGCTGACAATAAAATCGGCGACCTTTCCAATAACATTATTCCCAAGATTAAGACCCCCAAAAATCTCACCAGTGAGTTTGTCGAATCGCTGGTCGGCGACATAATTTCAAAAAACGCCAAGGTCTCAAACGTTCGCGAAGAAAGCCCGTCTGAAGAACAGGCGCTGCTGATGCCCGATCCCGAAGCGATAGCCAAAGAATTCATCCAGAGCGGAATAAATCAGGCTCACAAAAACATTGTCGCCAACACCGAGCCGAATCTCAAACTTTCCGCTTATAACGACAAAGAATCAATCGCGTCTTATCTCGCCGAAATTCAGGCGATAATCAACAACAACCTGAAAGACAGCGGCGCGGCGCTCTTAAACATCTTGGTTGAAGCCGAAAAAAATGACGGGAGAGGAATTGAAAGGCTTGTGCCGATAATAACGAGTTATGAAATCGCCGCCAACCAAATTGAAGGAAAATTGGTTCCGAGCAGTTTAGAAAATTTGATGGCGAACGAAGTCCGCTTATTGCGCGTAACGGCCAATGTTTTAAGGGCCTTAATCAACACGGAGGCGGACCCTCTCGGAACCATCACCGCCGCGAAACAATTTGGATTGATTATGAAGGACTGGCAAAAACTTCAGGAAAGGTTCGATGTTTTTATTAAGAATTTAAATAAAACCTGATGCGGCGCTTAAACAAAATAATTATCGCGGCGGCTGTTGTTTTGTCTTTATTTTCAATTTTACCTCAAAGTGCGGAGGCGGCGGTCCCCGTTTTTGAAACCAACCCGATACTTACCGGAGTCCTGCCTTTGGATATCCCGAATCTTGCAGAGATGACTTTTGAATGGGCCTTCAAGATGGCGGTTGAAATTCTCAGGCGCCAGCTTCTTAACATGATTGTTGACCAGATTGTGGCCTGGATTCAGGGCGGAGGCACCCCGAGGTTCATAACGGATTGGAACGGCTTTTTTGCGGACGCTATTGACCAAGCCGGCGGTAAATTCCTGCAGCGGATAAATTTAGGCCAGCTCTGTTCGGCTTTCGGTCCGAAACTGAGCGCTGCCTTTATTCCGATTCCGACTTTTTCTGAAAGAACTTCCTGCACTTTAAGCCGGGTCGGAGCCAATTTAGACGCTTTTTTAAAGGACTTTAGAAAGGGCAATTGGATCGCCTGGGAAGAAATGGTCTTGCGGCCGCAAAACAATGTTTACGGCGCCTACGTGATGGCTTGGGACCAATATGAAATTGAAAAATCGGCCGCGGCTAAAGCGGCGGCGGCGGAAACCCAAGCCGGCCGGGGATTCTTGAGCGCCAAAAGATGCGTTAAACCGGCTTATTCGTATGAAACCCGCTGTACCGCATACGACGATAACGACCAATGTAAATCATATACAAGCGAATTCGGTGGTTCAAAAGTCCAGGTCGGCTGTGATAAGTGGGAAACCGTAACGCCCGGACTACTTGTCGGCGAATTGGCCGCCAAAGCGGTCGGCTCTGACATTGACTATATCGTTAGCGCACAAGAACTTAAGGTCTATATAGCGGCAATTTCCAACGCGATATTGAACAGAATATTTGCCGAAGGCGTCGGGCTCCTGCATTCGGCATTTTCCGGCGGCGGAGGCGGAGGAAGTGGAGGAGGAGGTGGAAACAACACCAGTTCGGCGAGCCAATGCGCTCCGCTTATCGGAACGGCAGCTTACACCGATTGCGTCAATGCGGTCCAGTCGGGTATAGACATCCGGGAATTTCAAAAAAACAACCTCATGAAGTTGATAGACCAAGACCTTATTTATCAAAACCAGCTTTTTGGGGCCGAACAGGCAACTTTAGCTGTTTTAAACCAATCAACCGACATTTTAAATCAGCTCAAAACCTGCCAGGGTTCGGAATCGCCAGCTTTAAGCCAAACAAAAAATGACGCCAAAACAATATCCGACCAAATCACCAAAATACAATCGGATATTGTCGCTCTTCAGATGAAACAACAGGAAATAAAATCCGTAACCGATATAACTCTAATTCCATCCCTCTACGCTAAAGTGGCCGGCGTTGTTAATCCCGCCGCAACCCAGAGTTTGGCTTTGTCCGCCCAGCAGGAGACGGCGCAAAAACAACAAGCGATGAATTCTTACCAACAGCAATTAACTTCCTGCCAGCAACAGCAATGAATTTTTTATCAAAAAACAAAAAATATCTGGCGCTTGCTCTGATTTTGATTATGGCTTTTAATTTTGCTTTTCTGCCATTAACCGCGTTCGCAGTGGTGGGCGGAGACACCGATGCAGCCGCCAGAGCCGCGGAAAAAGCCGCCGGTACCGGCGGTGGAGCCAAAGCCAAGGATTCGGCCGAATCCGGAGGCACCACCTCTTGGATCGTCGGCAAGGTTTTTCTTGCCGCTTCCGCCGTTATCAGCACGCTTTTGGGAACGCTTTTCGGCGGTATTTTGGCCATTGAAGCCAAAATTATAGATTATGTTCTTTCTCCCGATAATTTTTCTTTCACCAACGCCGCCATCGTTCAAATCGGCTGGCGCATCACGAGGGACTTGGCCAATATGTTTTTCATACTAATTCTTTTAGTTATCGCTTTCGCGACGGTTTTAAGATATGAATCCTATACCATTAAGCAGCTTTGGTTTAAGGTTCTGATCGCCGCGATTTTAATAAACTTCAGTTTGGTGATCGCCGGCCTTCTTGTTGATTTTTCCCAGGTTATGACGACTTTTTTCATAAAGCAGGGCCTCGGTTCGGATTTTCCAAGCATCACCGGAAAATTGGCGAACGCCATGAAAATTACCAATTTTTATTCTCCGTCCGATTATCCCAGCCGGGGGCTTTTTGACCTTGGTTCCGATACTTTCGCGGCGGTGGCCGGTATTATTTTAACGCTTATCGGGCTCGTGGTGACGGTTTTTGTTTTCGGCGCCACGGCGGTGTTTTTAATAGCCAGAATAGTCAACATTTGGTACTTATTGATATTCGCGCCGATTATGTGGGTTTTTATGATTCTTCCGGCAACAAGCTCCCACTTCGGCGAATGGTGGAAAAGTTTCATAAAGTGGACCTTTTTCGCGCCGGTTTACGCTTTTTTCATCTACCTTTCGCTCCTTATTTTTGACACGGCCGGGAACATCGGGGATCAAGTTTTTGTCGGCAAAACGCCGGAGGGCTGGGGAAACGCCGCGGCCGGACTCACCAACGCTTCCATGTCGTCGGCGATTTTCCAATGGATTGTGGTAATTTATATGATGATTGCCTCTCTACTTTACGCTCAAAAAGCCGGAGTTACCGGCGCCAAAACCGCTGTTAACACTCTTAACAGCTGGGGCACCGGCGCCAAGAACATGGCGGGCAGATTAGCAAGAAGAGGATATGTGGCCGCTACGAGACCCGAGGCCCCAGAACCTCCGCCAGCCGGTGCTAGCATGGGTCAACGCTTTAAGTATCGCTTTAGGCAAGTTGGCGCCGCTGTTGGCAGAGGGACGCTCGCGGTTCCCGGACTCAGGGAACAACAACTTAGATATATGGGTGAAGAAGATAAAGCGTACAAAGAGGCTTATGATAAATACAAAGGTTTGGATCCGGCATTGTTAAATCAAGTGGCGGCCGGAGTGATAGTAGACCCCCGAGCAAGATTGGCTGTTGAACAACTTCGAATTGAAAAGGATCAGTTGAAGCCGGGCGCCGACGAAACATTGAAACTTCTTGATAGAGCCAAGGGTTATGGCCAAGAGGCCGAATTTGTGAAAATGATCACCGGAAAACTCGGTCAAGTAGGATGGGAGTCATCAGATGGCTTTACCGCGCCGGTAATGGCAAATCTGCTTAACCGCGCCGAACATGACCCCAATTTGGAACAAGGCCTTTTGAAACAAATTAATGAAGAAATGAAAAAGGATCTAACAGCAGCTAATGGCTATGACAGTGCCGCGCGAGAAAACCTGATTCGAAGATCTCAAAAATACGGCAAAGAAAAAGATTTCGCCAAATTCTTTCCAGATATTGCAGCTGATGTACTTAGAAAAGCCGGAGAAACTAAAAAAGAGGCTGTTTCTAGAATTCTTAGTAAAATCGAAAATGCCGCGGATATTTATGAGGATCAATTGGTTGCTGATGTCGTTAGAGAATTAAACCCTACACAGCTTAGAAGTGTTAGTAAAAGTGGAAGTGTTGGGCAACAAAATGCTGTAAAATCATCCATCATTAATAATTATAATAGCCTTCCGGTAACAGATTTAAATCAAATCGTATCGGTATTTATAGAAACGGACAAACAAAAAAGGGAGCAGCTGAGAGCAGCTCTACCAGAAAATCTAAGAAAAATATCACACCAAGTGGAAATAGTAACGACTCCTCAATGGGAACACAATATTTAAATTTTAATTTATGTCTGAATTAACTCGCGAAGAAAAATTGAAAATTTTTGAAAAGTTGCCGAAAAAACTTCAGGATTTGATGGGATCCGAAGATACGGGGGCTTTTTTACTTTATCTCAGAGGAAAATATAATTTACCGGACGAAAAAGTTCATCTGCTTTCAAAAATGGTTGGGGATGTGATTTTAGGCCTTTTGCCTTTGCCGAATTTGGTTTCTGAAATTTCTACTAAAATTGCGGTTGATCAAAATATTGCCTCGCAAATCGCGCAGGAAATAAATAGCGAATTATTCGCGCCAGTCGCCAATTTATTGAAAGGTGCCTTAGCCCAAATTACAACTCAATACCGCAAACCGCTTGTGGTGAGCAGAGTCGAACCAACTTTGGGGCCGGAAGTTGTTGATTTAAGGAAGGCGCCGCCATTAACACAGGTACCCGTTGCCGCCGCGCCAATCCCGCCCATGGTGAGCAAAGTTGAACCACCAAAGCCCGTTCCGCCGCCCTTAATAGAAGCGGAACCCCATAAAACGGAAGCTACCGCCGACAAGTACAGAGAAGAAATTAACGTCTTGGATTTAAGGCAAGACAAAGGAGAATTTTAATGCAGTACCAGGTTCCTCAATTTATAGACATAGAAGACAGAATCATTGGGCCTTTAACCCTCAAGCAATTTTTGTATTTGGCTTTTGCCGGCGCCATTCTTTTTGCCGCCTGGTTCCTTTTTAAATTTTACATCTGGATAATAATCGCCGTTCCCATAGTCGCCGCGGCCTTGGCTTTCGCTTTTTTGAAAATAAACGACCGGCCTTTTGTTTACTTTTTTTTAGCCGCCGTATTTTATTTTATAAAACCGAAACTGTACATTTTTAGCTCCGCGCCGGCAACTCCCGGTCCAAAAGCCATCCCAGAAAAACCTCTTGAAACAGCCGCCCCGGAAACTGAAGATAAGGTTACCGCATCAAAATTAAAAGAGCTGGCGCTAAATTTAGACACAAAAAAATAACATGACAGAGCAAGATAAAATTAAAAAGGGGCCAGCCACTCAAGAATTTGTTTTGGTAGATGAAATCAAAGAAGGAACGGTTATTTTAAAAAACGGGGGATTGCGGGCAATTTTGATGTGCGGCTCAAGAAATCTGGAGCTTGAATCAATTGACAGCCAGAACGCCATCATCAGCGCCTATGCCGACTTTATCAACTCTTTTGACTGGCCAATTCAAATAATAATCCACTCAAGAAAGCTGGATGTCGGCCCGTATTTAAAGACGCTTGAAGAAAAATTAAAAGTCCAGGAAAATGAGCTTTTAAAAATCCAGACCGCCGAGTACGTCGATTTTATAAGAAGCTTTGTGACGCTCTCGGACATTATGGTGAAAAGATTCTACGTCTGCGTGCCTTTTGACCCGATTGAATCAAAAACTGAAAGTCCGGTTGAAAAAATCTCTTCTCTTATAACCAGAACTCCGGAAAAAACCTCGCTTACGGAAGAAAAATTCAAAGAGTATCAGACCCAATTGCTCCAGCGGGTGGAACACACGATTTTGGCCCTGGCCCACGTCGGCATCAAATCCGGACAACTTCAAACCAATGAACTTATAGAATTGTTTTATAATCTTTATAACCCCAATGATATCGCCACTGCAACAACTTCATGATGTTTTAGCGCCTTCGGCTTTGGAAATTAATTCCAATTTCCTGCGGCTCGGGAAAAAAGTCGCCCGGGGGGTTTTTGTGTTTAATTATCCGCGGGAAAAAAAGTTGCCCAGGTTGAATCGGAGCTTTCCATCAGGGAAGAAAAAGGGCTGGTGCGCGATCCGATGCTTGAAACGGCCTATAAAGACCTTGAGGACTTAAGAGACAAGCTGCAGCAAGCCAGGGAAAAACTTTTTAAGTTCGGGCTTTACATAACCGTCTACGCCAATTCCAGTGAGGAACTGGAAAAAATCGAAACTTCAATTCGTTCGATTTTAGACGCCAAGTTGGTCTACAGCAAGCCGGCGATTTACCAGCAAGCCGAGGCCTTCAACTCAACCCTGCCTTTGGCGCTTGACGAGCTCGCGATCAACACCATGATGAATTCGGGGCCCGTCTCCGCCACCTTTCCTTTTGTTTCTTCCGATTTAACTTCCGATTCCGGAATCCTCTACGGAATAAACCGGCACAATAACTCGCTGATTCTTTTTGACCGGTTTTCTCTGGAAAACGCCAACACGGTGGTTTTTGGAAAATCCGGCGGCGGCAAATCCTACGCCGCCAAACTGGAAATTCTGCGCTCTCTTATGCTCGGCGCCGAAGTGATTGTTATTGACCCGGAAAACGAATATAAATTCTTGGCCGAAACAATCGGCGGCGCTTTTTTAAAAATTTCGCTGACTTCCGAAAATCATTTAAACCCTTTTGATCTTCCGCCGCCCCGGGAAGGCGAAAATCCGGCTGACATTTTAAGGTCTAACATAATTAATCTGGTCGGTCTTTTAAGAATCATGCTTGGAGGACTTACTCCCGAAGAAGACGCTATTGTTGACAGCGCTATCACTCAAACCTATGCCAGCCGCGACACAACGCCGACTTTGTCCGATTTAAAAATCATATTAGACAGCATGGCCGGCGCGCAGTCGCTGTCGCGGCGGCTTGAAAAATACGTCACCGGCTCTTACTCGGGATTTCTAAACAACCCGACCAACGTTGAAATAAAAAATAAGCTGGTGGTTTTTTCCATCAGGGACATGGAAGAAGAACTGCGACCGATAGCCATGTACGTCATCCTTCATTTCATCTGGAACATCGTGCGCTCAGAACTTAAAAAAAGAATTTTAATGGTTGACGAGGCCTGGTGGCTGATGAAATCCGAAGACGGCGCGTCATTTATGTTCGGCATCGCCAAACGGGCCAGAAAATATTTCTTGGGAGTGACCACCATTACGCAAGACGTTACCGATTTTTTAAATAGCCCATACGGCAAGCCGGTTTTAACCAATTCCTCGCTTCAATTTCTTTTTAAGCAATCGCCGACCAATATTGACATCCTTCAAAAGACCTTCAATCTGACCGACGAAGAAAAATTCCTGCTTCTTGAGTCCGAAGTCGGCGAAGGATTGTTTTTCGCCGGTTCAAAACACGTGGCCATTAAAGTCATTGCTTCCTACACCGAAGACCAGATAATCACTTCGGATCCGGCGCAATTATTACAAATAGAACAAGCTAAAAAGGAACTAGAGCGGGCGGAGGCGATGGTCCCTTGAATATGGTAAAATAAATATATGGCGATAACGGAAAAACTAAATAAAAAAATAGAGGGAATGAATGCTAAAATGGCCGAGAAAGCTGAAGGCGATGAAGGGGGAAAAGAATCTGAAATTGATTCCGGCGAATGGCTTCTCTTATTTCTGGCCTCGTTATTCGTGGACATCATCTTCGTATTGTTTGTGATAATAGGAGTATTGCCGTTCATCGGTCAGGTTTTTTACGCTCTTGCCGAACCAATATTCAATTTATTTGTAATGAGCGTTTTTTGGTTTTATCTGCAGCATAAAGGATTGGGCCATTATTGGTGGCTGGCAACAAGCAGCTGGATAGTTAATTTGGTGCCAATTTTAAATTGGATCGGCTGGACTTTGGCGATCCTTATTCTTTATTTCCTTACAAAAGCGGAAAAGGTTCCTTTTGCCGGCGAAGCGCTTGAAAAAGCGGCAAAAACAGCATCAAAAATAAAATGAAAAAATTAATAAAAATTATTATATTACTGTTAGCTATAAGCTATCTGCCATATGCCGTTGTACTGGCTCAATTTGAACTGCCGACCAGCCAACTTCCTGATTTAAATTTAAAACCGACGCTCTCGCTGTCCGTTGATCCGACAACGCCCCTGCCGGATTTTCCGGTTGTTGTCGCGACCAACCTATCCGGAGCCCTTGGCGTCAATAATTCCGTCTACACCTGGTTTCTAAACGGCAAAAAACAAAGTGAATCCTCAGGTTTGAATAAAAACACTTTTTCTTTTACGGCCGGGGAATTGGGCGGTGTTTACACCGTCGGCGTTTCAATTGTTACGCCCGGTGGCGATAATTTATCGGACTCCATATCCCTTACAGCGAGCGATTTTGACTTAACCTGGAGCGCCAACGCTCAGGCGCCGGCCAGATACCGCGGCAAAATTCTGCCGACTCAAAATTCAACGGTTTTTTTATCCGCCCTGCCTTTTGTTTATCGGCCCGGAACGAAGAGTTTAATCGCCTCAAACGGCCTGATTTACAACTGGTCAGTAAATGACAAATTAGACATTAGTAATTCGGGCGTCGGCAAATTTAATTTTAATTTTAGAATTAACAATTTCGCCGGCGATATCGCTTCCGTCGGCTTGGAAATCAGAAATGAAGAAAAGACCGTTTCCCTCAGAAAAACAATAGAAATTCCCGTAGCGCGACCGCAGACCTTTATATATTTAGCCGACCGTAAAACCGGATTGCCTTATGGAGCCGCGATAAAGAATTTAATTACCGGAATTAACAATTCTTTAGAATTTTTCGCCGAAAGTTATTTTTTTAACTTTACTTCCGACAAACTGAAGTGGCAGTGGCTGGTCAACAATAACGAGATTTTTGGAGAAACCGAAAAGCCCTGGTTAGCCGCTTTAAATATTCCATCAAACGCTAAATCGATTTCCACTCAAATTCAAGTTAAGGTTAAAAATCTAGATAACGACATTGAAAGCGCCCGGTCGGCAATTAATCTGGAAATTAAATGAAAAAATATATTTTTATAACAATTTTATTGTTAACCGTAAGCTACACGTTATACGCCGCGATAGCACAGGTTAAACTTGAAATGGGCCTTCCCAACATTCCCGGGGGCCAGATTCCGGCCGGCAGGGAGTTTCCCGATTATATCAATTATCTGTTTCTTTTCGGATTGGGATTAATTACCATTGTCGCTTTGGCCCAAATGATGATTGGCGGCTTAAAATATATCCTCGCGGCCGGAAATGTCGGCACTATGGAAGACGCTAAAAAACAAATTCAGCAAGCGCTGATAGGAATGGCGGTGCTTCTGCTTTCCTACCTATTGCTTAGAACCATCAATCCCGATCTGGTCAGTTTGAGGAATCCGGGCCTCGTTCCGCTTGATTTAAAAAGCATTGAGATAAAACCCGGAATGAGCGTTGAAAACTTCATTAAAGCTACGGAAGGAACCGTTACTCCGGCTAATAATAACCTGGTGGAAACGTTAAAAAGCATGCCAGACGGGCAGTCCATACAGACTGATGCTGGCAGAATGATAAAACAAAAAAATTGCATTTACTTAGAAAGCGAGAATGGATCCTATTGTTACACTACTGTAAAATAAACATGTCTAAAAAAACTTTTTATATAATTTTAATAGCCGCGGCAGCCCTGCTTATAATTGGGGGTTTGATTGGGTATTTTGTTTTTTCAAAAGAGACGGCGCCTCAACCGGTCGGCGAAGTTGGATTTACTATTCCCGGCAGCGCTCTCCAAGGAAAAATTAAAGCCATAAGCAAGGGACCGACAATTTCCGCTAATTTTGACAGCGGTCAAAATGCAGTTTTATTTTACGATTTTTCCGGCCAGCTTTGGAAATTTTCGGCAAATGACTCCGAACCGGTCGCTATGGATAAACCGCCCATAAAAAATATGGCTGAAATAATTTGGCCGAAAGTTTTTTCGCCCGACGGCAAAAAAATTGTTTATCAAAAAAACAACAGCTTGCTTGTCAGTGATTCAAGCGGAAAAAATCAAAGAACTTTAGTGAGTGTTTTAAAATTAAAGGATATTATCTTGAAGTGGCCCGCCGCTAATAGTATTGCGCTTATTTCAAAGCCGAGCGGCTTGGTTGCCGGAGGCTTATGGGTTTTAGACGTAAGAAATTTAACTTTTAGCAGATTGCTTGAAGGATTATTCGGACTGGAGGCGCTTTATTCGCCAAACGGCGGCAGGTTTATTTATTCATACGCGGACCAAAATGGCCGGCTGAAATTGACTTCTTCTGACAATAAAGAAAATAAAAGAGAGTTAAACACCTCAACGCTTATTGATAAATGCGTCTGGCTCGGCGATTCGCTCAACGTGCTTTGCGCCGCGCCAAAATCCTGGCCCGAAGGAATGCTTTTGCCGGATGATTACTATAAAACAACCAATTTAACTAATGACGATATTTGGAAAATAAACACCGAGACCGGATCAAAAGACCTGATGGTTCCGAATGTCGGCGATATCAATAATTTATTGGTTGACGGAAATGAAAACAGCGTTTACTTCATCTCAAGAAGTAATCAGTTTTTATATCAACTGAATTTGAAATAATTAACTAATATACCTTACCACCACCCGCCTTTCTTTGTCCTCTCCGATGCTCTCGGTCTTAATGTCCGGATGGGGTGCCAACTCCGTGTGAATGATTCTTCTGTCATAAGCCGACATTGCTTCCAAAGTCACATCTTTTTTGTAAAACCTCGCGCGATGGGCCGCTTTTTTGGCCAGTTCTTTTAAGGAACCTTCCTTCAAACTCCGGTAATTATTAACATCCAAATGGAAATTCGGAATTTCTCCGAAATTTTTTTTCATCACAATTCTCAGGGCCGTTTCAAAAGCGCCGATGTTGCGGCCCCTTTCGCCTATGTAAAAACCGGCGTCATCGGTCAAAAGATCGATGTTTAAGGATTCGTCATTAGACGCCTCAATGACTTTAACTTCAAAATTCGAGATGCCGGTTTTAGAAAAGAAATCATGGGCGGTGTTTTTAACTTTTTCCAATTTCTCTGCCGTAATCATGTTTTTGAATCAAATATTGCTGCAAGATGGTTAAAAGAGTAACCACGGTCCAATAAAGGGGAATGGCCGCCGGTAAATTAAAAAAAATTATTATACTTAAAACCGGCCCCATGTAAAGCATTTGCCGAGACATGATCCGGCTAAAATCAGTAGAGGGCCCGCCCTCCGTAGCCTTGGCGGAGGAGGGCATTATCATTTTGGTCTGAAAATACTGCAGCGCGGCGGCTACAATAGCTAATAACACATTTCGCCGGCTTAAATCAAATAATCCCAAAAACATGAATTGAATCTGATCCGGCGCCATGACAAACCAATAAAAAGAACTTTTATCAACTGTTTTAATAATGTTTAGAAACACCCTCCATAGGGCAATAATGATGGGAATTTGGATAATTAAAGACAAAAAACCGCCGAGAGGATTAATTTTATTTTCTTTATAAAGGCCCATTAATCCTTTGGCGCGGCTTTCTTTATCGTTTTTAAACCTTCTGTTGATTTCTTCGATTTTCGGTTTCAGGCCTTCCATGATTTTTTGACTTTTGATGGTCTTGGCAGTAAAAGGCCAAAGCGCTAAACGAATCGCAACCGTTAAAACGATTATTGAAAGCCCAATGTCATGGCCCGGAATAACGTTATACAAGAAAATAAGTCCGTTAAGAAGCGGCCTGTAAAATATTTCATTAAATAAATAGGAGATCATTTTTATTAAGCAATCCTTTTAAGTGAATGAGAAGGGCTTGGTAATCGGTTTCTTTTTTTACCGCCTCTTTTGGCCAGATGACAATGTCAAAACCGGGTTTTGTTTCTTTAAATAAAGAAGATGCCGCGGCCCTCAAGCGTCTTTTAATTAAATTTCTGATCGCGGCGCGCTTAGAAAATTTAATTCCGATTATAAAACCGAATCTTGTGACATTTTGCCGGTTTTTAAGAAATTTAATTTTTAAAAATAAATTATCCGCCGTTTTTCCGCCTTTAAACACTTTATTAAAATCGCGGCTTGATTTAAGCCGGTGCATTTTAGGCAGCATATTTACACGGTTAGACGCCAGCGGCCCTTTCGGCGTCTTCTGTTAATGGTCCTTCTTCCTCCCGGCGTTCTGCTTCTTTTAATAAATCCGTGTTTTTTCCGCCGCTTTATCTTTTTTGGCTTGTAAGTAATACTCATAGTATTTTTATAACATAATTTTTAATATTGCGTCAAACATTTTTAATAAATTATACTTTTCAACATAAAATCAACAGGTTATTAACCTTTTTAATTAAAAACTTTCTTGAGGATCTTTTATTTAATGTTATACTCATACTAGTTAATTGTTTTTTATGGATTTTAATGAACTATGGAAAGCGGCTCTAGGAGAGATAGAACTGCAGATTTCAAAAGCAAATTTTAAAACCTGGCTCCAAAACACAACGATCGCCGATAAAAAAGGCGGCGTTGTTACCATTGCCGTTCCCAATGGATTCACAAAAGAATGGCTTCAAAATAAATACCATAAGTTTATTTTAAGATCTTTAAGAAATTTAGAATCCGATGTTAAAGAGGTAATTTACCAGATTAGCAGTCAAAATCAAAATAAAGAGCCGGTAAAAGATAAAAAGTCCGACAAAGAAGAATCTTTGACCATAAAAAAGCAGCTCGATTTTGTTGAACTTAATGTCGACGTAATAACCAATCTTAATCCCAGGTACACTTTTGATAATTTCGTCGTCGGTTCTTTTAATGAATTGGCTCATGCCGCGGCTTTGGCCGTAACTCAAAATCTTGGCAGAAAGTACAATCCTTTATTCATCTACGGCGGCACGGGCCTGGGAAAAACCCACTTAATACAGGCAATCGGCAATTTCGTTAAAAATGAATCTACAAATAAGAAAATAAAATATATCACCTCGGAAAGGTTTGCTTCCGATTTCATCAACACGGTAAGGTCGGGGTCGTTGAAACAAAGCGAGATGGATGATTTTAAAAGACGCTGGCGAGAAATTGATTTGTTAATTATTGACGACGTCCAATTTTTTGGAGGAAAGGAAAAAACCCAAGAAGAATTCTTCCACACTTTCAACATCTTACACAATGCCGGAAAACAAATAATTTTATCGTCGGACCGGCCGCCAAAATCAATCCAAAATCTTGAAGAAAGGCTGAGGTCTCGTTTTGAAGGGGGAATGATTGCCGATATAACTTACCCGGACTTGGAAACCAGAATTGCGATTTTAAAGACAAAAGCGGGCGAAAGAAGCTTCCAGGCATCTGATGAGATTTTTGAATATATAGCCCAAAATATTAAAAAGAACGTCAGAGAATTAGAAGGAGCTTTAAATAGATTAATAATACATTACCGCCTGAATCAAAAAGAGTTGATAATAGGAGAGGTCAAAAAGAGTTTAAATTCAATTATAAATACCCCGAAAAAAGCAACTAATTTAAAAAGTATTATTAAAACCGTCGCCGAATTTTATGACATCAGTGAAAAAGAACTAATTGAAAGATCCAGAAAAAAAGAGGTTGTGAAGCCGCGCCAAATAGCCATGTATTTACTTAGAGAAGAATTGAAAAGCTCTTTTCCGTTTATAGGGACAAAAATCGGCGGCCGCGACCACACCACCGCCATTCATGCTTGTGAAAAAATAAAAAATAAAATTGAATCCGACTCTAATTTAAACGATGAAATTAACCTGATAAAAGAAAAACTTTATTTAATTTAATATTTGTGGAAAATCTGTTGGAAAATTTGTGGATATTAGATGATTTTAAAGTTAATAAAAATTTTAAAAAGAAAAATGATTTATAAATATATACAGCTTATTTTTAAATTATCAACAACGTTGTTAACAGATTAAGTGGTTAAAAAATGTATTAAATAAGCGATAAATAAAGGTTTTCCACAAATTTAATCAACACTATTAATAATAACTAAAGTATTAATTCAAATAAACTAATGATTGTAACTTGCCTTAAAGAAAATTTAAAAGAAAGTTTAGACAGCGCTTTAAGAATTGTTAAATATAATTCCAACTTGCCGATTTTAAATAATTTTTTAATTACTACCGATAATGGGAGACTTGTAGTTTCTTCAACCGACTTAGAGATTGGATTCACTTCATGGATATCTTCAAAAATAACGAAAAATGGCGGCATTACCGTGCCGGCCCAGATTCTAAGTCAATTTATTAATAATCTTCCCAATAAACAAATTAATCTTGAAGTAAAGGATTTAAAACTTCACCTTAATTGCGATAATATAAAAGCCTCTATTAATGGGATAAACCCGGATGATTTTCCCATTATCCCGAAACTTAAAAATGAATCATTTTTAAATATTAATTCAAAAATTTTAAAAAATGCCCTAAACTATGTTGTTAATTCGGCCGCTTTATCCGACGCCAGGCCGGAAATTTCCAGTGTTTACATAAAAATAGAGCCGGATCAAATCAAGTTTGTGGCAACCGACAGTTTTAGATTGGCCCATAAAACCTTGTTTTTGTCCGGACTAAAACCTAAAAATATTATTCTCCCTTTAAGAACTGCCGGCGAGATATTAAAAATCATCGGCGATAAAGACATTGAGGTAAAAATCTCCATTGATCAAAATCAAATCAAATTTGATCTTGATAATATTCATCTAGTATCAAGGCTGATTGATGGCAATTATCCCGATTACGAAGCGATAATTCCAAAAACGTTTGAAACAAAATGTTTTATTTCAAAAAGCGCTTTGGAAGAGGCGGTAAAATCGGCCAGTTGTTTTTCTTCCAAATTAAATGACGTGGTTTTTAAAACCAACAGCGGCAAATCCATTCTCGAGGTCTTTTCAAACAACAGCGATTTCGGCAATCACCAAGCTAAAATCGAATCTGAAATTAAAGGAAAAGAAATCAACGTTGTTTTTAACTGGAAATATGTTTTAGACGGACTAAAAAACATCCCTGAAGATGAGTTGGTTTTAGAATTTAATGGAGATCAAAAACCGTCCATGATGAGACCTCAAAAAAACACCGACTTCTTCTACATTTTAATGCCGATAAGAAACAGCTGATTACTTGTCGTAATCCTTGGGTAATTGGTTATAAATGCCGGCATAATTATTTTTTAGCCAATTGGCCAGGGACTCTTCCCAATTTTTATATTGCGAATCATTTTCCGGCCGCTGGGGCAGGTCGCCTTGGGGATTATTTTTGTCCACCCAGTACAAAATCTCATGAATCTCGGTAAAATTTTTTTCCTCAATTAAATCTTTCGGGGTTTTTTCGCCCATTAAAAGGTTGTTGTTTTTATTAACTTTTAATTTTACGGAAATTTGATATTGACCGTTTAAAATCGGTTTTTCGGTAATAATTGGGTCGGGCTTGACGAAAGTTTCAATCGGAACGTCTTTTAATGCTTGGATCATAAAATCATGCCAAATGGGTCCGGCGGCCATAACACCGGCGCCGCCTTTTTCTATCGGCGCGTTATTATTGTTTCCAGTCCAAACGCCGGCGACTAAAGAGGGGGTGTAGCCGACAATCCAGGCGTCTTTTGCTTTATTTTCGTCGTTAGAATCCTGGGTGGTCCCGGTCTTTGCGGCTGCCGGCCTGTTGCCGAGAGAAAGGGGGCTGTAAAGCCCGAACATCGGTGCCCGAACGTTATTATCGGAAAGAATGTCGTTGATCGCCCTGGCGGCTTGTTCATTTATGACTTTTTGTCCATCGTCTTTATATTCTTCCAAAATGCGTCCGCTTGAGTCCTCTATTTTTAAAATACCAACGGGAGAATGCCTTGTCCCTTCTTGGGAGAAAACTCCGTATGCGGATGTCATTTCCAAAAGATTTACTTCGCCGGCGCCCAAAACGAGGGATAATCCGTAGCGCGAACGGTCTTTTAACGTGGAGATTCCCATGCTTTCCGCCACATTAAGGGTATTACTAAGACCGGCTAAATATAAAACCTTAACCGAAGGGACGTTTAAGGAATTTGCCAAGGCCTGTTTTACAGTGACCGGCCCTCGGAACCGTCCGTCATAATTTTTTGGTTTATAACAGGTTTCCGGGTCAACGCCATCCTCGGCTTTTCCATCCCACGAACACAACGGATTAAATTCCGTTGGGATGTCCCAAATTACCGCATCCGGCGTGAAACCGCCGGCGATGGCTGCGGCGTAGGCGAATGGTTTAAAGGCCGACCCCGGCTGCCGAAGCCGCGTGGCAACATTGACATTGGGCTCAAATTGGCAGGTTTTTCCGGGTTCGCAGCCCTCGGGTTCCGGGTCTTTCCAGTAATCTTTGGATCCGACCATGGTCAGGATCTGGCCGGTTTTAGGATCAATGGCGACCATGGCAGCATTTTTGGCATTATAGATTTCGTTGCGCTTGGCGCCTTCTTCGATGGCCGTTTCGGCGACTTTCTGCAAGTCAAGGTTGATTGTAGTTATAACTTTAAGCCCGCCTTTTTCAACGAAATCTTCACCGTATTTTTCATTAAGACGTTCGCGGATAAACATTACAAAATGCGGCGCGATTATTCCCGTTGTCTGGCCGACGAAATTTACGGTCGTCTTTTTAGCTTTGTCATATTCCTTTTCGGAAATGTATTTAAACTCACGCATCCGGTCCAGGATATAATTCGCCCGCGCCTTGAGCTCGTCGGCGTGATTTCCATAGGGCGAATAATAAGCGGTGCCCTTGGGGAGCGAAGTTAAATAAGCGGCTTCGGCAAGATTTAAATCTTTTGCCGGCTTATTAAAGAATGTTTGGGCGGCCGCCTCTATACCATAAGCGTTTGAGCCGTAGGGAATCTGGTTAAGATAAAAATTCAGAATTTCATTTTTAGAATATTTTCTTTCAAGGGTTACTGCCAGTATTAATTCTTTGAATTTGCGGCTGAAAGTTCTCTCGCGGGTAAGGTAGGCATTTTTTATGAGCTGCTGAGTGATGCTTGAACCGCCTTCAAGTAACTTTTTTCCCCGTATATCGGCCACAATCGCCCTTAAAATCCCCCGGATGTTTACTCCTCCGTGGTTGTAGAAATCGGCATCCTCGGCGACAATGGTCGAGTCTTTTACTATCTGAGGGATCTGATCAAATTGGACGACAGTCCTTTTCTCTTCGCCGTGTATTTCATAGAGCAGGTTTTCTCCCTTGCGGTCGTAAATTTTTGTTGATTCTATAACTTTTCTATCCTGCCAGGCGCCCGGGTCGGGAAGGTAACGGCTGTAGTAAAAGAAGGTCAAAATAAATAAAATAACTGAAGCAAAAAAAACAATAATGCCCCAGAAAACAAGTCCTGATAGTATTTTTTTGGTTTTTGCCACTCTTTTCATTTATTTTAACACTTATACGATTAAAACCGCAAAAAATCAATTTTTTATTTTATTAGATGCTCCTTGGAAAAACACTATTCAAAATTATTAAAAAAGTGCCGCGACTCTCCATGAGCCGCGGCTTACTTACCGTTGGAATGTTAGATTTCTTCAGTGCGATGATCTACCAAATACCTTGAGTCATCGGGTTCGGTTTCACGACACCCGCGTTTACGAGGTCGGGACCGCCCGAGACCGGTTTGAGATCTTCAATCGGCTTTCCGCCGCCTTCAACGTCGCCCCATGATCCATCCGGCAGCCCAAACCAGGGGTAGCCGTGCTGCTGATAGAACTGATACGTTATGGGGGTGGCCGGCGGTTTCTGGCCCGTGATTGCCTCGAAGTCGTTAGCATGCACGATGTATACGTATAACTTCTCGGTCGGTTCCTCGGCCCACACGTCGGTCACTGTACGGCCGGCGAGATAGGGATCTGGGTAGATCTTCTGCTTAATGGCTCCGCCAGTACCAAGACCCATGTCGCGAGGGGTAAAACTCATGCTCTTCACCCCGCGAGAGAGAAATTCGCCGTAGTAGTCACCGCCAACTACATGCTCGCGCGGACGCGTCGCCGGGATCAATGGAATCTTTGGCATATGGACGCCGATCTGGATGCCGCCGAACTCGGCGGTTCCAAGAATCTGTTCCTCCGCGGTCTCGCCCTTGCCAAGCTCGGCTGCCACGAACTGGAAGACGCTCTCGCCCTCCGATCGTTTGAAGCCGTCGAGCCATGGTTGCGGCGGCACGACAAGGTAGTTCTGCTCCTTGCCAGCGATGAGCTTCGGCTCGAGCTTCTTGCCGGTAACGGCATTCACCATCCCGGCGCCAACAAGAAGTGCAACCGGCGACTGTGGACGGTTGAAACCGACCCACATTGCCTCCTGAGGATACATAGGGAAAAAGTGTCCCCCATACTTCCAGTGACCTGGAGCCTTGCCTGTGTAATCCGCAACGCGGAACACGGGAAAGTTCCCCATGCCAGCCGGAAGGTCATTTACGAGCCCTTGGGCTCGCGGCACCCGACAGGTGCGATGAAAAGTAAGTGCAAGTGATCCAATCACGAGATTTTGACCCATTGGCACTTTCCTCCTTTAAAGAACAAAGTTATTGGGACATTTGGGCATCAGCAAACATATCGCTATGATATGCCGTCGAAGCCAAACTGTTCAATAGTTTATCATAAAATGTTTTTAATGTCAATACTTTGTTTATTTTTTTACATTGGCAAAATGATAATAATTTGGTATGGTAATTAAATATGAAATTAAAACCAAAAAAAGATTTAATCAAAGAAGCGCTGACGAAGCAAATTGCAGGGATTATTCCAAGCCGCGAAGCGCTTCAAAAAGTTTTGGAATCGGGAAAAAAACTGACTATTTATTGGGGCATTGATCCGACGGCGCCAGACATTCATCTAGGCCACAGCACCAACTTATTTGTTTTAAGGAGGTTCCAAAGATTGGGCCATAAAATCATTGGTTTAGTCGGTGATTATACTGCCAGAATTGGAGATCCTTCGGGGAGAACCACGATCAGAATACCCCTTACTCGTTTGCAAATTGCTAAAAATCTGAAAAACTACAAATCGCAAATACTTAAAATTCTCGACCCGAAAAAAACCATTTTTAAATTTAACAGCGAATGGTGGGAGAAAATGAAAGCTTCCGACCTTTTAATGCTTGATAGTTTGGTGACGCACCAGCAGATTATTGAAAGAGACATGTTTCAAAAGCGCATAGCCGATAAAAATCCGATAAGCGAAATGGAAATACAATACCCCCTTCTTCAAGGATATGATTCCGTCGCTCTTAAAACGGACGTAGAAGTTGGCGGAACCGACCAGTTTTTTAACATGCTTATGGGAAGGCAGTTCTCAAAAACGCTTCTTAGAAAAGAAAAATTCGTCATTACTACGCCATTATTAGAAAACCCAAAAACCGGGAAAAAATTAATGTCTAAAAGCGAGGGCAATTATATTTCCATGAACAACGATCCCAATAAAATGTACGGGAAAGTTATGGCATTAGCCGATGATGTAATAATTGTTTGTTTTAAATTTTGCACCGATTTAGAAGAAGATTCGGTAAGACGAACCGAATTAAGGTTGAAATCCGGCGAAAATCCGCGAAATCTCAAATCTGAACTGGCTTACGAAATTGTGAAAATTTACCATGGAGAAAAAAAAGCGAAAGAAGCCGAACGGGAATTCAATCAAGTGTTTCAAAAACACGAATTGCCAAAAAAAATTCCAGAAGTCATTTTAAAAGCGGGCGAATATAATATTGTTGATTTACTTACGGCGACCGGGATGGCGCCGTCAAAAAGCGAAGCGCGGCGCCTGGTAATTGGGAAGGCCGTAAGGGCAGGCGGCAAGTTGATTGACGATTTTAAAGACACAATTAAAGTATCGCCGGGATTGGTCGTCCAAGTCGGAAAAAGGCATTTTAAGAAAATAAAATAAAATTAGAGTTCTTCTGTCTCCGGCGCCTCTTCTTCATCTTCATCGGATTCTTCGGGAGTTTTACCGCGGCCTTCTTCTTCGCCCATTTCGGCAAGCTCCGGGTCTTTCAACTCTTCCAACTCATCTGTGTTGGCAAACTCGGCATCGTAATTATCGGTGAGTTGTTTTTTAGCCATATTTTAATTTAGGATTAGTATAACAGGCGGCAAGGGCGATGGCAATAGCGTCGGCGGCATCGTCCGGTCGGGGAACTTTTTTAAGTTTTAAGATGTTGCAGACCATTTTTTGGACCTGTTGCTTTTCCGCTTTTCCGTAACCGGTAACGGCGATTTTTACTTCAAGTGGCGTGAATTCAGATATTTTAAGATTCAAAGAATTGGCCGCATTGATTATAACGCCCCGCGCCTCCGAGACCGCGAAAGCGGTTTTGGCGTTTTTTGTGAAAAAAAGTTTTTCAATCGCCAAAATTTCAGGATGGTATTCTGAAATTAATTCAGCGATTGAATCGGAAATATTTTTTAAACGCTCAATCTGTGTCTGGCTTTTTAATTCCAAACAGCCGTATCCTAACAAATCAACGCCGCCACTATTTTTATTTACAATGGCGTAGCCGATTCGCGCCGTTCCAGGATCAATCCCCAGTATTATCATAAATTTCATTTACATCTTGCTCGTCGTCTAACGCTTCATATAAGGCGGTAAGTTCTTTTTTTGTATTTTCATCATCAATTTTCATAGGTGAATTGGGAATCCAATCGGCGCCTTCGCGTCGGAACATCCATTGGATAGAATTAATTTCGGCAAATTTAGAGTTGTGTTCCTGTAATATTTTTTTAATTTCAGCGAGCGTTCGATTCTTGTTATCGGTAATCGCGGTTATCAAAACGGCGACGCCGCCGGGCCCGAAAGCGCCATAAACTACCTCTTCTAAGGTGGCGCCGGCAATCTCTCCAGTACCGCGCTTTATGGCGCGCTCAACATTTTCTTTGGGAAGATTAACCTCGCGGGCTTTTTCAATTGCGGTTCGCAATGCCGGGTTTTTATCCGGGTCGCCGCCGCGCCTCGCGGCAATGGTAATAAGCGACGCGATTTTAGAAAAAACCTTGGACTTTTTAGCGTCCGTCAAGGCCTTTTTATGTTTAATTGTCGACCATTTGGAATGTCCGCTCATAATTTATAATAAATTTTGATTTTCTGGGGGCGATTGCAGCCCCAAGTGTTCGTAGGCCAATTTGGTGGCGATGCGGCCGCGGGCGGTGCGCTGAATAAAACCGAGCTGAAGAAGATAGGGCTCGTACATATCTTCAATCGTATCCAATTCCTCCGAGGTGGCGGCAGCAAGCGCTTGCAGGCCAACCGGCCCGCCGTTGAACTTTTTTATTATCGCTTCCATCAGGCGTCTATCGGCCGATTCAAGGCCGAGGTGGTCAACTTCCAGCAAGTTAAGGGCTTTGGTGGCGATTTCTTTTGTCACAACGCCCTCGCCTTCGACTTCCGCGTAGTCGCGGACTCTTTTTAAAAGCCGGTTGGCAACTCGCGGAGTGCATCTTGAAGAAGCGGCGATGAGACCTAGTGATTCCAAATCCACCGAAAGATTCATTAGGCTCGCCGACCGGCGCAATATGTTTTCAATATCATTTAACCCGTAAAAATCCAGCCGAAAAGTGGCGCCGAATCTTGAACGCAGGGGATTTGAAAGAAGGGCGGCTCTGGTGGTGGCCGCGATTAAAGAAAACGGCGGCAAATCAAGCTGAAGCGTTCTTGCCGAAGGCCCCTTGCCGATGATAATATGAAGCATTCGGTTTTCCATCGCGGGGTATAGGATTTCTTCCACGGCTTTATTGAGGCGGTGCGCTTCGTCAATAAACAGAATGTCGCCGGCGCTCAAATTGGTGAGGATAGAAGCCAAGTCGCCGACTTTTTCAATTGCCGGCCCCGAAGTGATTCTGATATTGGTGTTCATTTCCCGCGCGATAATATAAGCCAGAGTGGTTTTGCCAAGGCCGGCCGGCCCGTATAAAAGTAAGTGGTCAACCGGTTCGGAACGTTTTTTAGCCGCTTCTATAAGGATTTTTAAGTTGGTTTTAACTTTATCTTGGCCGATGTACTCGTGCCAGTTTGCTGGTCTCAGCGATTGGTCCAAAGTGCGATCCGTATTATTGTTATTTGACAAATTTGCCATTTTTTAGTATAATTTAATTGAATTTAACATATATTTGCGCCTAATAACCTCGAGGCAATAAAGGCTTTATTTACAACATTTGGCCTTTTTCGGGACTTCTACTGCTTGGGCGATTTGGTTCCGACTGGGTCGTTACACAGATTTGTCCTATCCCTCCGAGCTGGCTCGAAGGACTATTGCCTCGAGATTATTGAGAACAACTATAATGAGCCAAGAATCCTCTCTGTTTCTTCAACCGTGGTCATCCTCCTTAAAATTTTTATCACCGCGTCCTGCGCCATTGAAACCATTTCGGCATGCTTGGCCGCTTCCCTTAATTCCGCTTCTGCCGGGGACTTTAATATTAATTTTTCCACTTCATCAGTAATTTCAAAAAGCTCCATCACGGCCACGCGGCCTAAATAGCCATTATGGCATTCTTTACAACCGCGGGCTTCTAAAACAACCGATTCCTCATTTAATTCTGATTCCAATTTAACTCGAGAAGGCAGATTTTTTAGTATTTTTCTAAAATTATCCAGTTCATTTTTTGTTATTTTTCTTTTCTCGGCGCATTTTTGGCAAACTTTTCTCAGTAGGCGCTGAGCCATGAGCAGATTGATGGCGGGGGCGATGACCGGCGGCTTGCAGTTTCAAAATCTCTTATTTCACCGACCAAAATGACATCGGGATCTTGGCGGACAATAGAACGCAACCCGTTTTCAAAGGTGTAGCCCTTGTCCGGTTCAACCTGGGTTTGGGAAATACCTTCAATGTGATATTCAATCGGATCCTCAATGGTGATGATTTTAATGTCTGAAGTGAGAATTTTTCTTATAAAAGCGTAAAGCGTCGTGGTTTTTCCGGAACCGGTCGGGCCGGTGGTAAGAATCATGCCGGTCGGCTTTGAGAGCTCGCGTTCTATGATCTTTAAATCGTCTTCTCTTATGCCCAGATTTTCCAAGTTAAGTTTGATAATACTTGGGTCCAAAACGCGCATCACGATATTTTCGCCGTAAGCTCCCGGTAAAACCGAGGTCCTGATTTCTATCGCGCTTTTGCCGCTGATAATACTGAATCGGCCGTCTTGGGCCGTTTCGCGGATATTTAATTTTAGGCCGGATAGCAATTTAATTCGGTTGAGTATTAAGTTATAGATCAAAAGCGGCATGAAAACCAGGTTCTCCAAAACCCCGTCCAGGCGCATTCTTATCCGGACAGTTTCTTTTTCCGGTTCAAAATGGACATCCGAGGCCTTAAGAATTAAAGCGCCGGCCAAAACCGCCTCAACAATATCCGTCGCTTTAGACGAGAAAACTTTTTCAGCGATTTTTTTTAAATCATTAATACTGCTTATCTCTTTTTGAAATTTCGTTAATCTTTCGTTTGAAATTTTAACCAAGCCGGTGATTTCTTTGGTTTCTCGCGGCGGAGGATATTCGGAAAAGGCCTTTGTTAAACTCGTTGGCGAAACGACAAAAACCTTTATGGCGTATCCTTCTTTTTGGAGCTCGGCGATAAGCGCTTGGGTTTCTTTATCGTCGGGGTTTAAAATGGCAAGATGGAGTATTTTCGCCTCGCGGTTGATGATGGCCGCTTGTGCCGCCTCCGATTTTTCTTTAGGTATTAAAATCAAGGCATCGCTTTCAATAGGGATAAAAGACAAATTAAGGTAAGGAAAATCGGTTTTTTTCGCAAGCAATTTAGCGCGATCCTCCTCTTCTTCGCGGCGGACTTTGGTTAGAAATTCTTTTTGTTTTTCTTCTTGAAATGGCATACATTTTAACAAAGAAATATATTTATTCTCACGCTTTCCTCGCTCGCCCAGCGTGCTCGCTCAGGGACTCGCGCTCGCTCCTCGCCTGCGGCGAGACCATGCCCGCTCGCGCTCATAACCCGCTTAGAGAACAAATATATTTCTTTGCTCTCAGTTTAATTCTCTAATTTAAGCCGGTAATTTACAAGAAAAATTGTCCCCACCGCTGGCAATATATAGAAATCTTAAAGGTAAGGTCAAATAAATCTGTGGATAAGTTTAAAAACTTTTAAACTTTTTGAAAATTAAAATTGACTGTTATCAACCGATCGGCCGATAACAGTCAATTTGAGTTGACAAGATGTTAATTGTGCGGTACTTTATAGATACTCAATTTTTCTTTTACAACCACAATCAGGGGGGGGTATGAAATGGCAACGGATCATGAACGGATAGTTAGAGAAAAAGAGATTTTGAATCGGGCAATTAAAGCTATCAACATGGCGCATGAGTCTTTCAAATGTTCAGATGTGGGAGACGCTTTAGTTGCGAGCAAAATTGTCGGGTCTCTTGTTCCTAAGATTTATGACGAATTAAAAGAGTTGGATAGGCAACGGCCCTAGACGGGATAAAGCATTTTTGTAAGCGCTGCTTCGGCGGTGCTATTTATTTTTTTCAACTAATACTATAAAAACGATCGTTCACATAGTATTACTTTTTTAATTTTTGTTTATTTGCTACGATTTAGTCGTTATGAGACCAATAGAGATTAACACTAAATCCGCTAAAGAGACTAAAAAAGTTGGTTTTAATCTGGTGGCGGCTTTAGGGAAAAAACCGACTTTAAATAAAGCTCTTATTATTACTCTTGAAGGCAACTTAGGTTCTGGAAAAACAACATTCATTCAAGGGTTGGCCAAGGGATTTGGCGTCAGGGAAAATGTTTTAAGCCCAACTTTTGTGATTTTAAAAGAGTTTCCGTTATCCTCGGGAAACTTCCAAAATTTCTATCACGTTGATGCTTACCGGCTAAAAAATCCGGAAGAACTACTGGAGCTCGGTTTTAAAGAAAAAATAAAAGAAAAATTATAATAAATAAACAATAAATAATTCATTTTCCTCGCGCTCTCGGTCGCCCAGCAGCTCCCTCGCTGTCCGATGAAAGCGTTTTATTCCGCCTTTGGCGGAAACCATGCTAAAACGCTTTCATAAGCTTCGGAAAATAATTTATTTATTGTTTCTAATCACATGAAAAAACTTATTTTAATTGATTCTCACGCTTTAATCCATCGCGCTTATCACGCTCTGCCGCCTTTAACAACTAAAAGCGGCGAATTAGTTAACGCGGTTTACGGATTTACCTCAATTTTGATAAAAACCATTTCTAATTTTAAGCCGGACTATATTGTCGCCGCTTTTGACGCGCCGGGAGCCACATTCCGCCACGAAGAGTATAAAGAATACAAAGCAACCCGCGTAAAAGCGCCGGATGATTTGTATGCCCAGATTCCCAGGGTTAAAGAAATTTTAACCGCTTTCAATATCCCCATTTTTGAAAAATCGGGATTTGAAGCCGATGATGTCATCGGGACAATTTCAAAATACCTTTCC
>LCEQ01000009.1:0-25056 GCA_000994805.1 Candidatus Azambacteria bacterium GW2011_GWA2_42_9
GATTTACCACCGGCAACCGGCTTAAAGTTTTTAAGCGGTGGCAATTTTACCGGTAGCTTTTCTTCGGGAACCGTCACGACACCACACTTTTTGCAGTAAATTATCGGGATGGGGGCGCCCCAATAACGCTGGCGGGAAATAATCCAATCGCGAAGACGATATTGAGTTTTTACTTTTCCCTCAATAAATTCGGTAATTTCTTTTTTAGCCGCTTCCGATTCCATGCCATTGAACTTACCGGAATTAACAAGAAGCCCGGTACCGGTAAATACCGCTTTGCCTTCAAGCATTTCAAGAGCGCGCTGGTGCGTGTCAGGTGTAAGAAAGTTTTTAAGTTCACTCTCGGTTAGCCATAGTATTTCGTGTATATCAGTCTCCGCATCGCTGATTGCTTCTCGCTTGCCGTTTTCTAAATGGAAAAGAAGAGTATGCGCATGGGCGAACCGATTTACTTTCTTTGGAACGTGATAAAATTTTCCGTGTATCAGACCGAAATCAGAAATCAATTTAAGATGTAAAAACCCGGTTTCTTCTCTTATTTCCATTTTAGCGGCCTCTTCAGCCGTTTGTCCCGCTTCAATGCCGCCGGTAATGAACGTGCCCCAGGCGACTTTCTTCCACTTTAAGGCCATATATTTTTCTTCCTTCCAATGCTTTACAATGGCAATAATTGCGTTCCGCTCGTCAAAAGGAACGCCTTCTTTTATTTTACCGGGTTCGGTGGTCTGGAAGTATAGCGGTTCGATAACGGTTCGTATCGGCAAATTAAATTTTTTGGCAAACTCAAAGTCGCGTTCATCATGCGCCGGCACGGCCATAATAGCGCCCGTTCCGTAGCTCATTAAAACATAATCAGAAACCCAAATGGGAATTTTTTCATTACTGACCGGATTAACAGCAAAAGCGCCTGTGAAAACACCGGTTTTTTCTTTCTCAAGCGACATCCGCTCAAGTTCGGTTTTTAAATGGGCGTTAGCAACATAATGGCGGACTTTTTCCTTCTGCTCTTTTGCGGTTATTTGCTCAACCAAAGGATGTTCGGGGGAAAGCACCACGTAGGTCGCGCCGAAAAGAGTGTCCGGTCGAGTAGTAAAAACCTCTATTGAAGTCCGACTTCGGGGATTTTTGAAGTCGGACTTCGGCAAATTAAACTTAACAATCGCTCCTTTTGATTTCCCTATCCAGTTTTTCTGCATCAGTTTAGTGTGTTCCGGCCAATCAAGATTTTCCAAATCGTCGATCAAATCATCGGCATAATCGGTTATCTTAAAAAGCCATTGTTCTATTTCCTTTTGAATAACCAAGGTATCAGGATGCCGATCGCAATAGCCATTAACCACCTGTTCGTTAGCCAAAATGGTTTGATCTTTAGGACACCAGTTCGCTAAAGCCCTTTTTTTGTATGCTAGCCCCGCTTTAAACATTTTAAGAAACATCCATTGGGTCCATTTGTAGTAATCAGGGTCGGCGGTGATAACTTCGCGAGACCAATCGTAAATATTGCCCATAGACTTAAGCTGTTTTCTCATATTAGCAATATTTTTATAGGTCCAGGTTTTAGGGTGGATTTTTCTTTTTATCGCCGCGTTTTCCGCGGGAAGACCGAAAGCGTCAAATCCGATGGGACTTAAAACGTTAAATCCCTGCATTTTCTTAAGACGCGCGAAAACATCGGCCGGCGCAAAATTGTACCAATGGCCCATGTGAATATCGCCGGATGGATACGGGAACATTACGAGATGGTAGAAATTTTTTTTGCTTTTTACTTTATCTTTGACTTTGTAAATCCCTGATTTTTCCCAGATTTTCCGCCATTTTTGTTCTATCTTTTTGGCTTCATACATGCTGTTTATTGTAATTTAAAAAACCCCTTTAATCAATCACTCTCCCATCTTCACCAGCCGGCGATCGCTGGCAAATGAAGATTACAATAAATTAAAAATCTTTTTAAGATGTAACTCGTTGTCCATCGTTTCTGCCAAGATTAGTCTGACATAAGAACGGACATTAAAATACTCCGTGATAAAATCAATCTCGTCGCTACATTCAAATGGTAAAACAAAAACACTCTTTTGAAATTTATAAAAGCCCAAATTATTAAGACACTCGCGAATTGCTTCTCGCGCTTTTTTATGTTTTTCTGGAATATCAAAAACCACTATTCGCCATTTTTTATCCCAGATCTTTTACTTTCATACAAACTTTTAATAGCCCTGTTTAGAGCTTGTTGATTTATTTTATTCCATTCGCGCCCTATTTGTTTTAAAATCCAAATTTGCTGGCGAGGATTATATGAAAGACCAATAGCTGCAATGCCATGAAATAAAAGTAATATTTTTTTCTGTACAGGCCCTAATCGTTCCATTATAATCAGTATATCATCACCAGCTGGCGATAGCAAGCAAATGAAGACGAAGAGTTAAAAACTTACTAAAAATTAATATTGAAAAGTTTTTTGGCATTTTCGGTTATCTGTCTCACGACGTTTTCAAAACTCAAATTTTTCCATTCGGCGATTTTGTGAGCCACAAATTCCACATAATCTGGTTCGTTGCGTCTGCCCCGATGTGGTACGGGCGCTGCAAACGGCGCATCAGTTTCAATCAGAATTTTATCCATCGGGACTAATTCAACGATTTCTTTATATTCATCGGCAAATGTTATCGGACCGGCAAAACCGATATAAAATCCCAAATCAATAAATTTTTTGGCGGTTTCTTTCGAGCCGGCGAAGAAGTGGGAAACACCATTACCGGCAACATGTGACATATGACATGTGACAAGAATATCTAACGCGTCTTCATAAGCATCTTGGCTTCCGGCAGATGGACGGCAATGAAGAATCAGCGGCTTGTTTAATTCTTGTGCCAATTCAATCTGTTTTATAAAAACTTCTTTTTGCTTTAACTTTGCCTCAATATCGGGAGTTCGAAAGTAATCAAGCCCGCATTCTCCTATTGCCACAACATTTTCAGTTTTCGCCAGTTCTCTATATTTAGAAATATCAAAATTTTCTTTCAAAGTATCATTTGGATGTAAACCAACAGAAACCCACATTAAACCCGGATATTGTTTTGAAAGTTCAACCGCCTTCTTGGACTCTTCAAAATCCGTCCCGACATTTACAACCTTAATGCCGGCTTCTTTAAGCCGGTCAATGATTTTTTCACGATCGTCATCAAATTGCGAAAATTGAAGATGACAATGAGAATCAAACAATTTCATGAAAGACGCGGAAAAAGAATAACAGATTTTTTATCTTCAACAGCTTTAGAAATTTTTTCCGAAGTTTCCGGCAAAAACGGCTCAACCAATCGTCCGATTTCAAAAACTAAAGACAAAAGCGCGCTAATAATATTTTTATACTCTTGAGAATTGGCATCCAAAGTCCATGGTTTTTTGTCATCTATATATTTATCTCCCGCTGAAACAAGCTGCCAGATGGCACTAAGCGCGTCGTTAAATTTAAAATCTTTTATAAATTTATCCGCATTGCTTTCAACATCTTTGATTATTTCGGTAAATAATTTTGACTCAATTTTAACATCGGATTTCTCGGCCAGCGTTAAAACTCGGGAAACAAAATTGCCCAGTCCTTTTGCGAGATCGCCGTTATACCGTTCTTCAAATTTTTCGTAAGTAAAATCGCCGTCGCCGGTTGGCGGGATTTCACGAAGCAGATAATAACGCAGAGCGTCGGTGCCGTATTTTTTAACCACTTCAAATGGATCAATAACGTTACCGACTGTTTTTGACATTTTTTCGCCGCCGACGGTTATAAATCCGTGGACAAAAATGGTCTTAGGAAGCGGCAAGCCGGCAGAGAGAAGCATTCCGGGCCAGATGGCGACATGGAAACGCAAAATATCCTTGCCGATAACATGAACATCGGCCGGCCACCAGCGTTGAAATTTCGATATATCAACATTTTGATCACTGCCATAGCCTAAAGCGGTAATATAGTTTGAAAGCGCATCGCACCAGACATACATCGTGTGAGTCTCGTCGCCGGGAACCGGGACGCCCCAGCTCAAGTCCTTTCTCGGACGCGAGAAACTCACATCCTCAAGCCCTTCTTTTAGGAGCGACAAAATTTCATTCTTTCTTGTTTCGGGAACAATCCTTAATTCATTATTCTTTCCGCCAGAGGCGGATCCGCCTTGGGCGGAAATTCTTGATTCAATTTCTCTGCTATACTTAGATAATCTGAAAAAATAATTTTCTTCCTCAATCACTTCCGGCTCTTTTTTGTGGTCGCGGCATTTTCCATTTGTTAAATCTTTTTCGGTGATAAACGCCTCATGGCCGACGCAATAAAAACCGCGATATTTTTTCTTATAAATATCGCCCGATTTTTCAAGCTCCCGCCACAGTTTTTGCGCGCCCGGCCAATGCCCTTTTTGGTCCGAGGTGCGGATAAAATCGTCATTTGAAATACTCAGCGCCTCTATAAGTTTTTTAAACTCGGCGGCGTTTTTGTCAGCCCATTCTTGCGGCGTTTTGCCAGCATTTTCCGCGGCCTGGACGATTTTAACGCCGTGTTCGTCGGTACCGGTCAAAAAGAAAACATCCTCGCCTTTTAAACGATGATAACGAGCCAAAACATCCGCCTGAATAAATTCCAAAGCATGGCCGATGTGCGGCGGAGCATTAACATAAGGAATGGCTGTTGTTATGTAGAATTTTTTCTGTTCCATAAATGAAGTGAAAGATAAATTCCGGCAGCCATGGCGCCCAAAAGATCAATGAATAAATCGCTCATGGTATCAACATAAATTGCGAGAATCGCCCATTCTTGATGCAATACAAAAATTTTATTCCAATATATAAAAACAAATTCATACCATTCCCACAAGACCCCCATTACTAGGGCGCCAAAAATAAAAATAAGCAATTTCATCCACCAGGCGGTTTTTGTCTGATGATATTTGCCGGTTGAATTAAAAAGCGTTCTTAAAAAAAACACCGCGTAAAACCCTCCGGAGAAATGGAGGATATTGGCCAGCCACCAGCCTAATAATGAATCGCCAAATATATAAGCCAATGTGTAAGCTAAAAAAACAATACAGCCGCCTAAAACTAATAGACCAACGGTTTTTTTCATCTGTTTTAAATAGATAAATGATTGGCCGGTTTCCGTTTTGACAAGTCCTCAAAAAATTCATCAACCACAGCCGCAAGCGGCACGGCCAAAAGTATTCCTAAAATGCCGCCGAGTTTGGCGCCGACCAAAATTGCCAAAATAACCGCCACCGGATTAAGACCGACTAATTTTTTTATAAGAAGAGGCACCAACACGTGGTTTTCCAACTGCTGGGCGGCAACAAAAAATATCAGCGTCCAAAGGCCTAAAATCGGCGATTGTGATAAAGCCAGAAGCGTTGACACCGCGCCGGCCACAATGGGGCCGACAAAGGGCACAATCTCTAGAATCCCGACCGTGATAGCGGCCAGAAAGGCGTATTTTACTCCTAAAATCCAAAGTCCGATCCCAACTATCGCCGCCATAATAAAACTTAAAAGCACTTGGGCTTGGAGCCAGCGGCCCATTTTTTTCTGAGCTCTTATCCAAAGACCGTGGGCATAAGCCTCAAATTGAGGCGGCATCACCGATCCTAAAAAGTCGTCTAAAGCGCCTCTTGATAAAGACAAATAAAAAGAAATTACCAAAACAATAATAAAAGATATTATCCCGCCAAAAATTGAAGAGGCGTAAGAAAGAAGAGATGTAAAACTCGGTATTTGTACTGTTAATTGATCCAATAAATCCCGAACATTTGCCGAAAGACCGGGAAGAAAGGTTATTGTGCCGGCCGCTTCTTCAATTTTGCCGAAATAATCCGGATAATTTTGGGTAAAATCGCGGAACTGGTCTAAAATAAGAGGCAAAATAATGTAAATAACGGCCGCAAAAACGACGAAAAATAAAATATAAATTACAATAAGAGACAAAAGGCGCGGCAATTTCTTACTTTCGGCAAACTGCAAAATCGGTTCCAGCGCCGAAGCAATAATGATGGCAAAAATTAAAACGCCGATAATATCGCGCACCATATAAAGCAAGGCTGCTAAAATTCCAATCCCCAAAATCCAAAAAATGGTTTTGGGCGAGATTTCTATAATAGTTCGACTGGATGAGGCCATAATAATTCCAATTGTACTATATTTTTAAAAGATTGACAAGCGGCTTTGCGTCTTTTATGGGACCAATAATCGCCAAGTTTAATTTTTCCGGCCGGAAAATATCATTGGCGACTTCCAAGATATCATCTGCGGTTACGGCTCTGATCTTTTTTATTATATCTTCCGGTTTTAAAATTTCATTTTTTAAAATTTCCTGAAAACCGTAGAAGCTGGCAAGTTCATCCGACGTTTCAATGCCTAAAATTAACCCTCCCTCCAGATGTTCTTTTGCCTTAGTCAGCTCTTCTTTGCTAACTTTTATTTCTTTTATCTTTTTATATTCTTTCAGAATGGCCCCGATTACTTCTTTTATGCGGCGATTGTCAATGCCGGCCCAAGTAGCTAAATTGCCGGTGTCAGTCGATTCGTCCGAAAGAGTTCTTACGTAATAAGCCGCACCCATTTTACCTCGAAGTAATCTGAAAAGCCGTGAGGACATGCCGCCGCCTAAAATTGTCGCTAAAACATCGGCGGCATAGCGACGCTTGTCAAAAATATTATAAGACCTCACCCCAAGAGCAATGTGGGTTTGGTCGGTGTTTTTGTAAAAAACTTTGACTTTAGGATTTTTTTGGGATTCTTGGGTCGTAATTTTATCTTTTCCATTAATGCCACTGATTGATTTAAAAAGATTTTTTATTTTTTTAACAACTTCATTTGATTCTATCATCCCCGAAATAACAACAATGATTTTTGGAGCCACATAATGATGTTGATGATATTTAACAAAATCCTTGCGCATAAGTCGGGTAATAATTTCTTTTTTCCCGGCAGTGTCCCAACCGGCCGGTTGGTCGCCATATAATAAGCTTATCCAAATATCATCGGAAAGTTTTCTTGGCGGGTTATCTTCATACATATTTATTTCTTCAATGATCACCCCTCTTTCTTTATCAATTTCTTTCTGATCAAATTTAGGATTTAAAGTAATATCTGAAACAATGTCTAAAAGCAAATCCAGATGTTTGTAATTAGATTTAGAATAATATCCGGTGTATTCCTGACTAGTAAAAGCGTTTTGATAACCGCCAATGCGATCAAGCGGCTCGGCAATATCAAGTGGCGTTAGACGTTTTTTAGTGCCCTTGAAAGTCATATGCTCCAGAAAATGGGAAATGCCGTTTATTTCTTTTGTTTCATATTTACTGCCGGTAGCCACCAACACCAAAACCGTGACGGTTTTGGTGTTTTTCATCGGCACGGTAATGATTCTTAAGCCATTTGGCAATGTGGTTTTTTTATACATAATTTAATCTTCAAGTTGCTTTTTAAAATAATCAGCAAGTTCTTTAATCGCGATTCTTTCTTGTTTCATGGTGTCACGATCGCGCACGGTAATGGTATCGTCTTCCAAACTTTGAAAATCAACCGTTACGCAATACGGCGTTCCAATTTCGTCTTGTCTTCTGTAGCGCTTTCCGACGTTTCCGTTGTCATCAAACTCGCACATAAAATTTTGTCTTAAATCTTCAAAAATTCCCTTCGCTTTTTCAACAAGTTGTGGTTTATTGGCCAAAAGAGGAAACACGGCTACCTTAACCGGCGCCAATCTTTTATCAAATTTTAAAACAACTCTTTTTTCTCCGTTTATTTCTTCCTCGTTATAAGCTTTGTCCAAAAACATTAAAAATATCCTGTTTAGCCCCGCCGACGTTTCCATGATGTGAGGAATGAATCTTTCTTTGGTTTCCCCGTCAAAATAACTTAAATCCACTCCGGAAAATTTTGAATGCTGCGACAAATCCCAATCGCCGCGGGCGTGTATGCCTTCAACCTCTTTAAACCCGCCGAGCAATTTGAAATTATATTCAATGTCATAGGCCTCGGACGCGTAATGGGCGAGTTTTTCATGCTTATACCACTTTAAATCGTCTTTAGTCAGTCCGTATTCCAAATACCAATTCCATCGTATATCTTTCCACATATCATATTTTTCTTTCATATCTTTAGGATGGAGAAAATACTGCATCTCCATTTGTTCAAATTCTCGGGTCCTAAAAATAAACTGCCGCGCCACGACTTCGTTGCGAAACGCTTTGCCGATTTGCGCAATTCCAAATGGCAGTTTAACCCGCGTGGAATCAAGCGTGTTTTTATATTCCAAATAAATGCCGCCGCAGGTTTCCGGCCGCAGATACACGACGTTTTCTTCGCTTAACGCTTCCGTCGGCGAACCCAAATTAGATTTCACCATTAGGGAAAATCTTTTTGCCGGAGTGATATCTTTAGCGCCGCAGCTTTGGCAAGCGAGTTTTCCTAATTCCCTTAATTTATTAAGTTCTACATTTATAAAATCAAGCGGCGCTTTATCCGCGCTGATACCATAAAGCTCAAGGACTTGGTCGGCTCTCATCCGCGCTTTGCATTTCCGGCAATCAATTTGCGGATCATCAAAACTGCCGACATGGCCGGAAGCTACCCAGGTCGTCGGATGCATGAAAATGGCGCTGTCCAATCCAACCATATCATCGCGCAACTGGACCATGTGTTCCCACCAGGCATCTCTTATATTATTTTTAAGCAGAGTCCCATAATGGCCATAATCATAAACGGCTGCGAATCCGCCGTAAATTTCAGACGATGGAAAAACAAACCCCCGCCTTTTGGCGAGCGAAACGATTTTTTCCATCAAATTTTCTCTTGTCATAGATTTCTAAATAACATATTTATTGAAATCCAGCAAATACTAAGGCTGGACGCGGCTTTTTAGAATCCCGACCCCAGAATCGTCCGGGAGGTCGGTTTTTATTTCCGGCGCCGCTATTGAAATATCGTTTCCGGTAAAATTATCCGCGCCGGTTAAATTTGAAGTGTTTAAAATCGGCGCAATTTGGCCGACTTTGACAATCGAGGGCATTAGAGCCAGTTGAAAAATTACTTCATAGGGATCTAAAAGAATTCCGGTTCCGGCCTGGATTTTTCCGACATTCCACGCAAGTTCGTTGGTTCTTTCATTATACTCCAAGGTTGCCGCTCCGGCTCCGGCTTTTTTATCAAGCCACTTTACCCCTTCCGGCAAAGTTGTTTTCACCGTCACATTATCAATATCGTTTGAATAGTTGGTTATCTGCCAATGAATAGTATAGGTTGTTGTCTGATTAACTTTTGGTGGGATGGGCCCCGAGTTTTTTAGAAACGAATCATAATAATAGCCCCTGGATTTAAGTTCGGCTTTGGTATTAACTTTCAAAGCCAAATCGCTGGTTATTAATAGTGATTTAACCGCCAAAGACGGCGGCGCGCTTGGGGTTTCCATTGTCGCCGAAATTTGAAGAAGCTGATTTTTGTCTCTGAAAGTTCTCATAATATACCGGGGTTTGACGTTAATTTGAAAATCAACCTCGCCGGATTCATTGGGCTCCAAGCTCTTAAAAGACGAGTTGTTAGCCGCGTTCCAGGTAATAATATTGGTTAAACCGTTAAAAAAACCGCCGGTTTTTAAACTAGAAAAATCATACATCAGGCCGTCCAATTTAACTTTCAAAACCACATCGTTTAAGGAAATGCCGGCATTATTGCCATAGCGTATTTTAAATTGAAGAAAATCGCCGGGATTCGCGCTAACGGTCTCTTCATTATTGACAGAAATATCCAATTTTAAAGGCAGGGCGGTTAGATTAATTTCCGACGAACTTTCGCTGAATTTGTAAAACTTCCCTTCTTGATTTATGCCGATAGCCAGATTAAAGGAAAGATTGTCGGCACTTCTTAAAACGCCGGAAATAACAATATTGCCTTCTTCATTGGAATTTAAATCGCCCAAATTCCAGACGTTGTTGTTTTTGGCCGGCACCTGATCTGAAGAAATAAAATTAAAGTTCTGAGGATAACCAGCTTCAATTGAAACGTCCTTAAAAACCTTATCGGTATTGTTTTTGTAATGAATGGTAAAAATAGTTCTGGCACTGGGCAAAACCGTTTCCGGCATTTTCAAATCAATTGACAGCGCCGAACCGTTAACGGCCACCTCCTTTACGGCCTCGTTTTCAAAAGTTGAAGAGGTGTTTTGGGGCTTATAACTTAAAATTGCCTCCAGTTTTTCAATGCTTTTATCCGGCCCGATAAAAGCAAAGTTCACTTCTTGTTTTCCACCGCCGCCGATGCCGATGTTGCCCAAATCAACGCTTTGAACAACCTTGCCTCCGGCCACGACCGAGTCCTGCGGATAACGAACCACTAAGCTGGCATTTTGAAGAATTTGATTTGTGTTGTTCCAGTAAGAAATAGTGTAGGTTGTCGGTTCTCCGGAAGCGGCTTGCTGGGGCCCCGAAATATTAAAGTCAACCCGTGATTTTTTGAATGAAGTCAGCCAGAAATAAAAACCTAAGCCGCTTAAAACGACGATAATAAGAAAAACGGCGCTTGAAATAATTAAAAATTTTTTCTGCCTCGGGCTGAAAAAACGAATTGCCTGGGTAAGCGACGGGCCTTCCAACTCCGGCGGCGCCTGAGGCGTGATTTCTACCATACTTATTATTATAGCACTTCAAAATCGCTTAAGTAATATCTGGCGCGCTCAAAATTATCCCCAAATCCCATTATCTCAACAAAACCCGATTTGAACTCCCTTAAAAAATCATCGGCGGCGCCGGTTTTGACATCGTTTGCTTTTAAAAAATTTTCAAAAATAAAATTCCAAAGTTTATCGTCTTTCTGGGGTTCTTTAAGCATCAAATAAGCAAACTCGGACATTTTGGTAAAAAGCGCGATTTGATTCGGTCCCGCGCCGCTTTTTAACAGCGAACCATGAGACAGGGCGGTTGTGATAAAAAGATTGCCGCCTTTTTTGCTCATCAGCTCAACCCAAGCAAAATTAAACGGTTCTAAATGGCCGGTAAGCTTGGCGTTGATTTTCCGGACGCTTCCGGCAACCGCCCGCACTTTGCCGAAATCCTCGGTATATAAATGATAAGCCCGATCGGCTTCAAAAATATTTTCCCTTTTTAAAATTATCGCGTTAGTTTGATAGGTAGTCATAAAAAAATCCTATAGGATAATTATCCTATAGGATCGATCAAATAACAATAATTTTAACTGTTTTCTATTTTTTCTGATCCGGAATTTTTGGCTTTAATTTTTTGGTAAAAACTTTCAACTTTTTCCTGCGTCAGTTTGTGAACAATCGCCGGCTTTTTGCCAAAAGCCATAAAAATGACCTCGTCAATACTGTTTGCCGAGTAAATATGGAATGAGCCATTGCGAATCGCTTTCATTACTTCTTCATTAAGCACTAAGTTGTTGAAATTAAGGCGAGGAATTATCACGCCTTGATTACCAGTAAGTCCTTGGGTTTTACATACCTTAAACCAACATTCTACTTTTGCAGTTATACCGCCAACCGGTTGTTCCAAACCCGTCAGGCGCATTGAACCGGTAATAGCTATCCCCTGGTCGATCCCTAAACCCGACAAGCTGGAAATAATAGTAAGAAGTTCGGCAGTCAACGCGCTGTCGCCTTCAATCGGGCCATAAGATTGTTCAAATGATAGAACTATAGAGAGCGCCAAAGGAATATTTTGGGCATATTGACCGCCTAAATAACCGGCAATGATTTCATCGGCTTGGGCAAAAATCGGCCCGCTCATTCCTTTTACTTTTCTCTTAATATTAATGAGCCCTGCCCTGCCACAAAATGTGCGAGCAATAATACATATGGGAGAACCGAACGATAATTCTCCTAATTCTCTTACCGCCAGACCATTAATTTGTCCAATTTTTTTCCCATCGGTATCTATGATGATTGTTCCATCTTCTATGTATTCCAATATTCTATCTTCGGCTAAATTAATTCTCTTTCTTTTAGCTTCAATTGCCTGAACAACGTGTGCGCCAGTTACAACTGCGCTATTTGACTCTTTTGCCCAGTAATTTGCTTCAATAAGTAATTCTTTAATTTTTCCGAACTGGGTGGAAATTTTTCTTTGGTCGTCGGCTAATCTTATGCCATATTCAATGACTTTCGCCACACCGCTTTTATCGAATGGCAAAAGACTCTCTTTCCCACAACACATAGCAATAAATCCCGCGTATGATTCAAAACTACTTTGATTGGCTTTTATTTCCGATTCAAATTCGGCTTTGACCTTGAACAGTTTTGAAAAATCATCATCATGAGTAGTGAGTAAATAATAAATCCAAGGATCTCCAATAAGAATGACTTTGATATCCAAAGGAATGGTTTCTGGTTTCAATCCGCCTACAGAGAATGATCCTATGTGGTCAGCAAAGTCCTCAATTGCTAAACCAGTTTTTAAAACGTTCTTTATTTTAACCCAGTTATGCCAGCCGTAGGGGCCGGAAAACAATTCTGACGCATATAAAATTAGAAATCCACCGTTAGCTTGGGCAAGAGAACCCGCTCGAATCATTGTATGGTCGGTAAAATAAAAACCTTGGGCCACTTTTTTATCTATTTTGCCCACTAAATTTAAGAAAGTATGATTGGTTTCTATAACAATCGGCGCCCCATCGGTTCCGCTATTATCAACAAAAACATTTACTTTAAACGGCAAAGAAAGATCTTCCCTATCTTCGCCGTTATGCCGCATCATCATAGCCATCATTGGATTTTCATTCTGTTCCCGTGGTTTTAACAGATTATATTGTTTAAGCAAAAAGCCCTTTAAGTGTTTAACAAAAGTTTTTATTTTATCATCGGACGTGTCCCCCAAATCTCCAAAAACGCCTTCTAAAATTACGTTCACCCACCGTAGTTCCATTTCTTTAATTTTCTGATCGTATAAATCATTAATTAACTTTAAAGATTCCTTAACAAGTCTCCCGAAAGATCTTGATGCGCGATTTAACACTTGCTTCTGCTTTTCCGGCAAAGTATTAAATTCTTTCGTCGGCATTGGTTGGCTAAAATCAATTAAAGACAGTGGCATCCATTCTAAATTATTATTTTTATCCTTGCCAAAATATAAGCTCCTTTTTTCAGCTTCTTTCTTCATTGCATCAAATAAATTCCGCCTCTTATTGGTGATTAATTGTTCGATCTCGGCAATGTTCTTCGCGTAATTATCACCCTGAAAGAAACTGGGAATCTGCTCCGCAGCAGAAGTAAAAATCATTTCTAATCTCTTTTTGAATATCTCGCCTTGTCCCTTCTCCATAATTAAGAGTATTGGTTGAGTTTTATCGGTAAAATTGTGTACGTAACAATAATCCTTAGGTTTAAATTCTGTTTTATGCAGATCAATAAATTGTCTTACGTGCCTCCTAACAACCGAATCTTGGCCGCTGCCGGCGACCCCAACGGCAAAAATATTATGTCCCGGCGCTCTGACTTTAAGGCCGAAATTAAACGCGCTAATTGCTCTTTCTTGGCCGATAAAATCCTTAAGCGGTTCAACGGCGGTAGTATTTTCAAAATCAAGATTATCGGGATTCAGATGAAATAATTTATCAACCGTGACTTCAAAATCCGCTTTTTCCATCGCTCTCCCCCTGATTGAATATTCAATTGTAAATGAACGCGTGTTTTTAATAAATCACGCTTTAATAAACAAGTCAATTTATAGTTTTTACGATTTCTATTATTTAATGCCGAATACCGATCCAAACATCTTCATTTTCCATTTTAAAATGGCGGTCAATAAGCAATCCGTCCTTGACCACGCCGACAAACTCAATTTTTTTGGCGCCGACTTCAGAAATTAAAGTTTTTTGCAATTTTGAAACAATTTTTTTAAGATCTGCGCCCCCTTTAATATAAACCATTATCGCGTCTTTGGGCGTTAATCCTCCGTCTTTTCTCATTCCCTGGATCTGCCGCGCCAAATCTCTGATTAATCCCTCTTCTCTCAGTTCAGCGGTGATTTTTGTATCCAGTTCAAACTTATCACCAAAAATAATTTCTTTGATATTTACTTCGTCTTTAATTAATTCCAGAAGTTCATTTGGAATTTGTGCTTTGGGCTTTGTTTGGGATTTGGGATTTGGGATTTGGAATTTCTGAAGCGGTTGTCTCACTTTAATCCCCGCTTCGGCTCTTAAGGCCAATCCCTTGGCGGCCGTATTCCGAACCGCCGCCATTTGTTCTTCAAGTTTTACATTAATATATTTAGTATTGGCTTTCGGATAATCTTCCAAGTGAACGCTTTCCTTGTTTCCGGCATTGTGCCATAAGTATTCGGCCAGAAACGGCGTGAAAGGCGCGATAAGCTTGGATAGTTCTTCAATTACATTTTTAAGAACAGCCGAAACCGCGTTTAATTCTTTGCCGGAAAATCTGTCGCGCGAGCGCCTTAACCACCATCGCGATAGGTCGTCGATAAATTCGTCAATAGGACGAGCCGCTTGTGTCACCTCGTATTTTTCCAAATTTTTTCTTGTTTCTTTTATAGTTTGATGCAATCGCGACAAAATCCATTGATCCAGCAAGGCCATTGAAGTCCAACTTCGATAATAATTATAGAAGTCGGACTTCGATACTTTTGAATAAGTTTTATAAAAAATCAGAACGTTGGAAAGAGTCAAAACAAACCGCCTTAACTTGTCTTCAACATCGCGAATGGAAAAATGTTTTGGCTCTCCCGGCGGATTGATGGTAAAAAAATACCAGCGCAGGGCGTCTATGCCGTATTTATCAATCACTTCCCAGGGGTCAATAATATTGCCTTTTGACTTACTCATCTTCTCGCCTTTTTCGTCCAGAATGTGGCCGAGAGAAATTACATTTTTATACGCCGGCCCCTTGCCCATCAGGGCGCCCACGGCATGAAGCGTGTAAAACCAGCCGCGCGTCTGGTCAACGCCTTCGGAAATAAAATCGGCCGGATATTCTAGTTTTTTATTGAACGGATAGTGAAATTGCGCGAAAGGCATCGCGCCGGAATCAAACCAAACATCAATCACCTCTTTGACGCGTTTCATCGACTCGCCGCATTTGCCGCATTTAAGCGGCAGTTCATCAACATACGGCCGATGTAAATCCAAGTTGCCTTCATTATTATAGGGCCAATTATGGCCCGTTATTTCAAGAATTGAACCTGTAATACCATCGATAGTATATTTTTTCCCAAGATTAAACGTTTCTTCGTTTTTATAACCTTGATAAGCGCTCGCGGCCGCGATTATGGGATTGGCGTGGCTGATTATTAAAATGGTAAAAAGCGAATGCCAATCTTCATGAGTGCGGCCGTTATAGGCGCCGAAGTCATGTTCGCGAAGCTGTTTGTCATAGGTTATTTTTTTATTCAGAGCGCCGGCAATAATTTGCGCGGTTTCTTTGGTCCGTAACAAGTCGGAAGAAAATATCAAGTCAATGTTTTTTTTCTTAAACCATGGAATCAGTTTTTCAATCTCTTTAGCGCCTTTAATTGTCAGTGGATATTTTTTCTTTTCCGGATAAGAAGAAACAATTTTCTGCCGATTATTTTCTGCCTCGCCGTGGCGCAGGAAAATATATTTATTTAATTTTTTTGGCGAAAGCTCGTCAAACGCCGAAAGCGAGCCGACGGCTATTTGGGCGCCGCCCCGCTTCGCGGGATCTGGCGAAGCCAGACAATCTTTACAGCGCCATATCGGCAAGGGAGTCCCCCAATAACGCTCGCGAGAAAAAGCCCAGTCCTTTACTTCTTTGAGCCACTCTCCAAACCGGCCGTTTTTGATGTGAGACGGCACCCAGTTAATTTTCCTGTTGTTGGCGACAAGCTTTTTTTTAAGTTTCTCCATCCGGATAAACCAGGATGTCTTGGCGTAATATAAAAGAGGACTCGCACAGCGCCAGCAGAAAGGATAATCATGCTGGTATTTTTTAACCCTTAAAAGGTTACCGGAATTTTTAAGATGCTGAATAATCAGATTTTCCGCACGTTGTGACTTCACGGCCAAATTTTTCAGCCCGGCGCCGAAATCTTCAATAAACTTTCCCTCAAGATTTACGGTGTGAATTTTGGAAAGTCCGGCGAAATTGCCAAGATTGAAATCGTCCACGCCGTACATCGGGGCGATATGGACGATACCCGTCCCTTCTTCGGTGTTAACAAAACCGGCTGGATAAATTTTATATGATTTATCGTTTTTTAACTGTCTGATATCAAAAAGAGATTCGTAATTCAAACCAATCAAGTCTTTTCCACTAACCGTTTTTAACACTTTTTGAGAAAACTCTTCTAAAACATCTTTTTTAAGATTTTGAGCCAATATTAAAGTTTCGTTATTTACTTTAACAAAATCATATTTAATATCGCGCCCGACGGCTAAAGCCACATTGCCTGGCAAGGTCCAGGGCGTAGTGGTCCAAGACAAAATAAAAGTATTCTTGCTATTTTTTAATTTAAATTTAAGATAAACCGAATTTTCCAAGACATTTTCATAGCCCTGCGCCACTTCGTGGCTTGAAAGGGCTGTGCCGCAGCGGGCGCAATAGGGCACGACTTTAAAGTCCTCGTACAAAAGATTTTGTTTCCAAATTCGGGCTATAATCTGCCACACCGATTCAATGTAATGCGGCTCGTAAGTAATGTAGGGATTTTTCAAATCAAGCCAGAACCCTATCCGCTCAGTGAGTTTGTCCCATTCTTCCTTGTAGCGCCAGACGGTTTCTTGGGCTTTTTGGTTAAATTTGCCGACGCCGTATTTTTCAATTTCCTTTTTGTTTTTCAGGCCCAATTCTTTTTCCACCTGAAGTTCAACCGGCAAACCGTGAGTGTCCCAGCCGGCTTTACGGCCGACATAAAAACCAGTCATCGTCTTGTAACGGCAAATTATGTCTTTATAAACCCGTGATAACACGTGATGGATTCCAGGCCGGCCGTTAGCCGACGGCGGGCCTTCGTAAAAAATAAACTTGGAGGCGGGTTGCCTCAATTTCAAGCTCTTTTCAAAAACCCGCTCCCGCTTCCAAAATTCCAATATTTTTTCTTCAGTTTTCGGATTAAAGAGTTCGGCCATAATTTTCACATCTTATCAGGCGCCTTGATTCCCATCAAGTTTAATGTGTTCGCTAAAACTATTTTAGTTGCCATAACTAAAGCTAAACGCGCGGATGTTAAGTTTTTATCTTCGGTAATTACTCGCTCTTTTTCGTAAAAATTGTGAAACTCACACGCTAACTCCAGCGCGTATCGCGGCAAATGATGAACTTCATATGTTTTTGCAATATCGCTTAAAATTTCCGGATATTCAATAAGTTTTCTTATCAAGTTTAAATCGTTTTCAGTAAATAATTTATAATTTGTAATTTGTAATTTTGATTTTGTTTGGGATTTGGGTTTTGAAATTTGAGCTTTACGCAATATTGAGCACAATCTTGCGTACGCGTATTGCACATAATAAACCGGATTTTTTTGAGACCGCTCTTTGGCGAGCGCCATGTCAAAATCCATATGGGTATCGTTTGAGTACATTAAAAAGAAAAAACGGGCGGCGTCTAAGCCAACTTTGTACACTAATTCTTCAAATGTTATAAAAGTGCCGGCTCGTTTTGAAACTTTTGCTTTTTTACCGCCGGAAACAAGGCGAACAAACTGAATAAGCACTATTTTTAACCGTTCTAAATCAATCCCCAGTATTTTTAAAGCTCCCATCAAACGTGAAACATCTCCGTGATGGTCGGCTCCCCAGACGTTTATCACTTTATCAAATTTTCTTACTTCAAATTTATTAAGGTGGTAAAGAATATCTGACATAAAATATGTTTCATCGCCGTTGCTTTTTATTAAAACCCGGTCTTTGGTATCACCCAACTCTAATGTTTTCATCCAAGTCGCGCCGTCTTTTTCGTAAATCAATTCCTTTTGCATTAAATCTTTCATAACTTTTTCGTAGTTATTTTTTTTATACAAAGATTTTTCAGAAAACCAAATATTAAAATTTATTCCGAACTTTTTTATAATCGGTTTTATATATGTATTTAAAATCAAATCAACCGCTTCCTGCCCGGCTTCTTCAACGCTTAAATTTTCATCTATCTGCTTTGCTAAATCGTTTATGTAATTGCCTTTGTATAAGTTGTCTAATTCGGTTTTTTCCAAGTTTAACGTTTTACCCTGCGCCAATTTAATTGACCTTCCAAGGGCCAAAATTTGGCCGCCCCTATCATTCACGTAGAACTCGCGCGTAATCTTATGTCCTTGTGTTTCCAAAATATTCGCCAGGACGTCGCCATAAAATCCGCCTCGCCCATTGCCGATAGTCGGCGGCCCGGTGGGATTGCTGGAAATAAATTCAACCTGAATTTTCTTGCCCTGAGCTTGTTGAAGGGTAGAAAATCCGTATTTATTTTTTTTCTTTAAAATTTCTTTAAGCTGATGTTTTAGGCATTCTTCAGATAAAAAGAAATTTATAAAACCGTTTTTGGCCTCTATTTTAGAAAACTCCGGCGATTTCAGTTTTTTTGCCAATTCATCGGCTATCGCAGACGATGATTTATGAAAAACCTTGGCAAGAGAAAAAGCAACGCTTGAAGTATAATCACCATGTTCTTTGTTTTCCGGAATTTCAACCAAAATTTCGCCCTTGAAATTGGGTGCTATTTTTCTCGTTATATCGGCTATCATGGTTTTAATCAGTTCTATCATTAATATAATCTTAACTAAATTTGGGAAAAATTAGAAGTATCTGATATATTTAAACCGTGGCTACTTTTGCCGAAAACCGAAAAGTGTATTTTGACTATGAAATCCTTGAAAAATTCGAGGCTGGTTTGGTGTTGTCCGGCGCCGAGGTAAAATCAATAAGAAGCGGCCGGATGAATTTGGCCGGATCTTATGTGCGATTTATCGGCGGCGGACTGCAACTGGTGGGCGCCGCTGTCGCGCCTTATCAGCCGAAAAACCAGCCGCCCGATTACGATCAAAGCCGCTCGCGAAAACTGCTTGTAAAAAAATCAGAAATTCGTTATCTAACCGGAAAAATACAAGAAAGGGGTTTGACTTTGGTACCCTTAAGGGTGTATAATAAGGGACGCAGAATCAAGATTGAAATTGGCTTGGCCCGCGGTAAAAAGCAATACGATAAGCGCGCTTCTATAGCTCAAAAAGAAACGCAAAGAAAAATTGAAAGAGCGATAAAAAAAGAAATGTAATGGGGATGACGGGCTTCGATAGAATTTGAAAATTAAATATGCAGGCCGAGGATGTCTTGTAACCTTGAAATTCCGTCCCGCTCAGCGGGATGCGACAATCCACGAGACAAAGCAGAAAATAACTGCCAAAACAAATTTAACTCCTGCTTTCGCTTTTGCTTAAGCAGCACCGGACGTTTGATGCCTAATAAAACGAAACCGGTGTCAACCATTGGGCTTTAATCCGGAAATTCTTCGATTCGGATAGAACTAAAAGAAGAAATTGAGAATCCCCCGTTTTGGCCGCTTCAAGGAGGGTTTTCAAAAATTCAAACGGCCTAACGCCTGTAGAAATATTTAATTGCTAAATTCTAGATGCGAGTTCAACTCTCGCCATCTCCATCAAAGTAAAATTAATAAAATTAAAATTTTTTCGTTTGATAAAAAAATTTAAAGTCAACAATCAAATAACGGCGCCGGAACTGCGGGTGGCTGATGAAAAAGGAGAACAAATCGGCATTATGAATCGGGAAGAAGCGCTGAAGTTAGCCCAAGAAAAAAACCTTGATTTAATCGAGGTGGCGCCGATAGCTAAGCCGCCGGTCGCCCGGATAATGGACTACGGAAAATATCTTTACCGGGAAGAAAAGGATAAAAGAAAGCAAAAGGCCAGGCAAAAGAAAGATATTCTTAAAATAGTGAGAATTAGTTTAAATACCGGCTTAAACGATTTAAAAATCAAGGCGGAAAAAACCGATGATTTTTTAAAAGATGGTTTCAAAGTTCAGGTTGAATTACTTCTTAAGGGCCGCACCAAATATCATAAAACTTTTTCTGATTTGGGTAAGCGGAAAATTGAGGATTTTTTAAAATTAATAACCGAACCAATGAAAGTTATTTCTGAATTAAAAAGACAGCCCAAGGGATTCGGCATAACCATAATAAAACAATAAGATGGTAAAACTTAAAACTAATAAATCCATATTGAGCCGCTTAAAAATTACTTCGCGCGGCAAATTAATAAGACGACCATCGGGCCAGTCGCATTTTAACACTAAGGACGCGGGAAGAAAGACGCGGTTAAAACATCGCGTCCTCGCGGTCAAAAAGTCAGATATAAAACCTTTTAAACAATTTTTACCGTATAACAAATAAAATATGGCCAGAGTAAAGCGCGGAATTATAGCCGCAAAAAGAAGAAGAAAAATACTGAAATATACCAAGGGCTTCAAGTGGGGGCGCAAGTCAAAAGAGCGCGCCGCCAAAGAAGCCCTGCTTCACGCGTGGACTCACGCTTTTCGCGACCGCCGCGTTAAAAAACGGACGGCGAGAGGCCTTTGGCAAATCCGTCTTAATGCCGCCGTCCGCCCCGAAGGATTAAACTACAGCAAATTCATGCATGGCCTAAAAAAAGCCAAAATTGAATTAGACCGAAAGGTTTTATCGGAAATCGCCATGAAACACCCGGAAATTTTTAAAGAAATAGTTACTAAAGTTAAATAAAAGACTTTGTACAAAAAACGGCTTTAAAAGGCGTTTTTTGTTTATAAATTTGACAGATTTTTTAAAATATGGTATCATACAATCGTCAATCTGACGGCAATTACGCTGTCAGAAAACCCCCAAGCCGCATTGTCGGCAGGAGGAAAACCATGTGGGAGTGGGAAAATCGCAAGAATCAGGTCGAAATCGCTGAACTTATCAGGAGAGACATCGCACGGATAGGTACAGGTACGATCAGGGTCTCCGTGCGTCCGGCCGACGATGGCGGTGTAAACATTAACTATAACGGTATCGTCGTCGCGGAGGGCCTCAACACCTTGGAGGCCTTCATGACACTGGCTGGAATGATGAAGAACGGCCCGCAGAACATTCACATCGTAATGCCTACCGTCTCCGAGAACTTTGCCCACCACTACCTCACCGGCTATCGCGCCACCAAGTAACCCGGGCGCTATCGCTCCCGGCGTGTGTTCGAAGAGATTCGAGTGCCGCCGGGAGATTTTTCTTTTTGAAGCAATAATAATTTCTTTGAAACGCCGCGGTTGTAGCCGCCGGTTTTTCCGTCGGAACGGATAACGCGATGGCATGGAATATCGGGGTTGAAATTTTTATTTAAAATATTACCGACCGCGCGCCAAGCGCGCGGCCGTCCGGCCAAAACCGCGACTTCTTTGTAAGTCGCGGTTTTCCCTTTCGGAATTTTTTTAACAATCTCAAAAACTTTTCTTGCAAAACTTGTTATTTCAGCAGCTTGAGCATTTCTGGCCATGGTCGAGTATTAATAATGTCAGATTTTTTCGCCCAGCCGCGACGCGCTTGAGCAATGCCGAATTCCAAATAATAGAAACTGTTTTTAGAATGCGCATCAGTATCAATTGCCAGTTTCACTCCGGCTTTGACCGCTTTCCTTATATATTCGTCTTTCAAGTCCAACCGATAAGGATCGGCGTCAATTTCTAAAACCGTTCTGGTTTTTTTAGCAACCTTAATAATCTCTTCTACGTCAACATCGTAGGGCTCGCGTTTTTGGATCAAGCGGCCAGTTGGATGAAATAAAATATCGGCATATTTGTTTTGCATCGCTTTTATAATCCGTGCAGTCTGTTCGATGCGCGACAGATTAAAATGGGAATGAACCGCAATACCAACAACATCCAATTTCGCTAAAACTTCATCTTTGATATCTAGTGAGCCATCTTTCATTATATTAACTTCCGCACCTTTAAGAATTTTTATTTTGGTCCCGCCGATACGGGACTGGATTTTATCAATTTCCATCATTTGCTTTAATAATTTCTTTTCATCAAGTCCGCCGGTCATGGCTAAACTTTTGGTGTGGTCGGTAATAACAATATACTCCAAGCCCGCGTCAGACGCGGCTTGCGCCATTTCTTCAATTGAATTTTCCCCGTCGGTCCAATTCGTTGTAACTTGTAAATCCCCTTTTATGTCTCCGTAACTGATAAGTTTAGGGAGTTTATTTTTTAATACTGCTTGAATTTCTCCCGAATCATTTCTAATTTCTGGCGGAGGAGTTGACATGCCAAGCGCCTTATAAATTTCTTCTTCTGTTCTTCCGGCAATAAGTTTTTTACCCCGCCATAAACCATATTCATTGAGTTTATATCCCTTCTTTTCGGCAAGAACCCTTAAGGTTATATTATGCCTTTTGTCGCCGGTAAAATATTGCAAAGCGGCGCCAAAACTTTTATCAGGAACCACTCTTAAATCGGCATCCATCCCGTTTTTTAGCCGAACCATTGTTTTGGTCGGGCCAGTTGAATAAATGTGCGATACCTCGGGCATATTAACAAAAAATTCCGTAACTTTGGCCGACTTTTTAGAAGTTATTAAAAAATCCAGATCGCCGATTGTTTCCTGCATTCTTCGAAGCGACCCGGCAACTTCAACCCTGTCAACTTCCTTGAGATTACGCAGTTGATTTTCAATGGCTCGCGCCGCCACTAAAACGACGCCAAGCAAAAACCGGCCGCCCGATTTTTTCAAAAACTCGATTCCTTTTAAAATTTTTTCCTCGGTTTTTTTTCCGAACCCGAGAATTTTTGCGATTTTTCCCGATTTAGCCACCCTTTCAAGTTCGCTCAAATTTTTAACGCCAAGCTTTTTATAAAGCGTGTAAATCATTTTCGGACCGACACCCTCAATAGCTGATAGTTCTCCGATTTTAACCGGGAAAGATTTTTTTAATTTCTCGTAATATTTCAGGCGTCCGGTCTTAATAAACTCTTTAATCTTTTCCGCGATAGAAATGCCGACGCCCGGAATGTCTTCCACCGCTTTTAAACCACCTTTTTTATAAATTTCTGATATTTCCTCTTCCAAATTTTCAACTGAATAGGCTGCTTTTTCGTAAGCCTGCGGCTTGAATGGGACGTTCTTTATTTCCAAATACTTCCCTATTTCGTAAAGAATTTTGGAAATTTCCTGATTGCTAACCATAAAAATATTTATTTTTCCGATTTCCCGCCGTGATCTAATTCAATTACGGTGCTGTAAAGAGAAATTTGAATTATCATCCCAATAAGAGAAAGAATGCCCACCGCTAAAAACAGGGTCTGAAATCCGAATTGTTTAGCCACAATCCCTCCTAAAGCGGCAGCGCCGGCGGCAGCGAGAGAAACACTGACATTTTCAAAAGTCCAGTCGGTGCCTTCTTTTGTTTTATCAATATGGCGCGTGAAAATCGCATACCATCCCGGATTAGCCAGCGAACCCCCTATACCCAAAATCGCTTGCGCCATGTAAAGATGAACCGGAGTTTTTACAAAAATATAGATGAATGGCACCAAGCTGATCAAAAGCGAGCCGAAAACCATCAAAAAAAAGTCGTCTTTTTCGCCTTTGCGCTTGTCTATATAGCGGGCAATGGGCATTTGAAGCGCCGCCCTTATTAATAAGTTAATGGTGGCGGCAAATCCGACGGTCGTTACCGTCGCGCCGGCTATTTGCCCCGTAATAAAAACCGCAAAAATGGGACCAATCAAACCGAAAGCGGAAAAAAATAAAACATCCCCTAAAACAAGAGTCCTAATAATTTTATTTATAAATTTCAAAAACATAATATGTATTATATCACTTTTTATGTCCCCTCGGAAGGAATCGAACCCTCATTGCGAGATCCGGAATCTCGCGTCCTGTCCATTGAACGACGAGGGGAGTTAAATTAAACAATATTATACCAAATTTCAAGCACTGCTCCTAAAACCGCAAATGATCCGATGGCGTAATAAGTAAAGTTTGGCAGATTAATTTCGTAAGCCGGTTTTATTTCCGACGTTTTGGATTTTTTATGAATCAATAAAACCACAACCGTCTGAAAACCAAAAAACAGTGCCCCAACGATACTAATAACGGCAACCAAATCTCTTATGCCAAATATAAACAATCCCAGAGGAACCACTCCGGTAAGTAACCACGCGGCCCATTTGTTTAATCCTAAATCATACCAAAGCGTCTCTTTGATATAAATGCCGTAGCTTAGCGAAGCTTGAGAAACCGCCAAAAGCCCCAAAAGCGATCCGATTATAAGAATTATTTTAGAATTTAAGGCTTGGGCAAAACCGAATATGGCATCCGGCGAGGTTAAGGAGCCGGAAACGCCTAAAACGATGACAATAAAAATCAAATAAAGAACCGGCGAAATAAGGGTGCCATAAAATATCGCGCGCTTCAATTTGAGTTTTTCTGTCCCCAAAATATCTTCCATTTCGGGTATCACATAAAACCCCGAGATTGCGAAAAGAATCACGCCGTAAGGCAAAAGAAGGTTGGTAAAATTTAATCCTCTAAAATTATCAGGGTTTATATGGATAAAATTAAATACCAAAAGCGCCACGATAAGAGAGGCCACCGAAAGACCAAAAAATAGTTCCACTCTCCCAAATAAACGCGGTTTTGACAAAATTACCAAAAACCAAATTACAAAAAATATAATTGAACCTGTAAACGCATCCAGACTGAAAAGAGAGGCGAGAAAACGGCCGGCTAAAATCATATAAACCAAAAGAACGCCAACGCCGCCCAAAAGCGTTGAAAAGGCCGCAAATAATTTCCACTTGCGTCCGAGATATTCCTCGGCATAACTGACAAAGCGTTTTTTACCGCTTGTACGTAAAGCGATTTCACCGATAATAAGTTGAATCAATAAAACAACAGCAAGGAGAATTATAAGTTCTAAAAATCCAACGATAAAGCCGGCTTTAAAAAAAGCATATGGCAAACTAAAAATGCCGGCGCCGATAGTGGTGCCGACAAGCGAAAAAACAGCTAACCAAAAATTTTTATTAAAACTACTCTCTGCCGTAGCCATTGCTTCTATTGTGTTTAAGTTTATTATT
>LCEQ01000009.1:25140-41286 GCA_000994805.1 Candidatus Azambacteria bacterium GW2011_GWA2_42_9
GCAATGGTAAATTCATTAAGAGTCCCCATCCGGCCGCAAACCACAATTATGGCATCGGCGCTGCGAGTTAAAAGCAAATTGCGACCGGAATAATCAAAGCCGGTGTAAATAATTAAATCAAAATTATCGGTTGGCAAACGATAGGTTTTAACATGCGCTTTTTCTGTTGCCGCCGGAGAAAGCCCAATAGAAATCCCGCCCTCTTCTTTCGCCCCTAGAGCCACCCAATAAGGCACGCCCGTGGTAGCGCCGGTTAAAACAACGCCGTTATTTCGGACGATTTCTTTTCCTATTTCCCTAGCCGCCTCTAAAGCGCCTTTATTGCAATGATCGGTTTCTGCCGCGCCCGAAACAGCAATTTTATACTTCATATGCGCATAGCGTTTCACTTCGGACTCTTTTAATAAATGATTTTTTCTAACCATCTTGTTTAATTATTATTTTTTTTAAATCATTGAACCAATTTATTCTAACCAATTAAACGTTCAAAAGCAAACTTTTATTAATGGAAATAGGGTTTTCGTATGTAATAAAAAGTAAAGGAAATCGCGAAATAATTCGGTTTTAAAGCCAAAAATAGGCAATATGAAAATAGGAAATAATTAATTATTATGGGTAATTTTTAATTTTATTTTCAAAAGACTTGCGGGGTCTTGACACGATTTATAATTTTACATTAAATTCGGCGCCTGTGGATAACTCCAACATCTCGCGAAGCGAGAGTCGGCGTCCGACCCTGCGTCGGACTTAATAACAGCTTCTTAACAACCTTTAAACATTCTATTAACAATATATAAACATTGTAATTAATTTCTCTTAGCGTGTTTTTTCGCCCGCCCATGTTATTTCTTAGAAACATGCCGCTTCATTCCGGCGGTGAAGCGCATTCACTCTCGCTCTGCGACTCGCCTGCGGCGAGACCAATATCGCTTGAGATAAATCTCACGGCGATACTAGCTCGGGCAGACTCAATTATCTATAAGCCAAAATATATTTGTTCTCGAGCGGGTTATGAGCGCGAAGTGGGCATGGTGTCTCGTGAAGCGAGACGAGCGAGCGCGAGTCTCTGAGCGCGCCTCGCTGGGGCGCGCGAGGAAAGCGAGAGAATAAATATATTTTGGCGATAGAAGCGCGCGAGCCCCGTACAACAACAAGTTGTATACGGGGCGAGGAAAATGATTTATTTATTATTTTTTCTTACCATGGCAGTAAACGCAATCCGCCAGCCGGCGGATAAAATTTAGCCATGGTAGCCACTTTTGAGTCAATCTTTGTATTGACTATTTATTGGCTATACGGACTCAGTATTACTGTCAGCGCCATTGAGCCGGTTTAAAACCCGATTTTTTTCAATTTCTTCCATTTTCCTTATGGGCAAAATTATGTAAGGCGATTCCGTCGGTGTAAAATGATAATTCTCGGTAAAAATTTCATTATTTTTCAACGTTTTTCTATTTACATCTTGGGGAACCGGCATCAGGTCAATAAGTTCTTTTTGAAGATCTTTTATCAATTCGTTTGGCGCCGGAGTTTTTGCTAATTGCTTTGAAATTTTGGTTATTTGCCCATTATTTTTAGATGATAAAATCAAAGCTGTTTTTTTTCCCGATTCCATGGCTTCAATTAAAAATTTATTTGACATTTTATTTTTTAATTTCGGATGATTTGGATCGGCAAAATTATTAACATATTCAATCATCCACTCTTTAGTGGTGACATAATAATTGCCGAGTTTTTGACCTTTCAATTTACCCCGCCTAATCATTAATCCTAAATGATCGCGCGTGTAACCATACGATTCAGAAGCGGTCTTTAAAGATAGATATTTTAATGGCTCCGATTTATCCATTTAAATATAATTTTTAATTTTTTAAATTTGTTATTGAATAATGAAAAACATTTTGATATCTCAAAAAAATGGCTGAAAACAGCAAAATTTATCATCGCAGACGCGATATGAAATCATAATAGTATAGTATTTATTATAGCAAAAAATAATCATTTCTTACTATAAAATCTGTGGACAACTTTAAAAGCCGACTTCAAATTGGCGCTTAACCTCTTTGAACGAACCTAAAGATTTTATGGTAAAATTCGGGGCACTTCCCGTTACCGTTGTTTCAACGGCTGCTCCGTTTACAAATATTGGCGAGGGGATCGATTGTCCTTTTCTAATCTGATACAATTGCCATTCGACGCCCGAGTCGGCAGCATAAATTGCAACTAAAGAATCATTAATGTCGCCAGAGAGTTTAAGCTGAACTATTACAATATCAACAATTAAGACAGCGGTTAATAAAACGAATGCCAATATAATCATCGTAAAAAGAAGGGTGATTCCGGTTTCTTTATCGTTTTTAATAATTCTCATATTTATTTTATGATTGGAGAAATCTTTGGCTAACCGTGGTTTGAATTTTGTAATTAGCTGTTTGGTTTCCAACCTGACTGCTTATGCCGATAGTTATTGTAACTCGAGGTTCAAGGCCGTCGTTTAACGGTTCGCCGCTTACATAAAAATGCATATAATTAATCGTGATTTCAGAGCCGGTTATCGGCGCATAGGACGCTCCCCCGTTAGAGGATCTTTCGATGGCGTTGTTATTAATTCTGTAAATCACCGATTCGCCGATGGCATTGGTAAAAGAAAACGAACTGTCGCCGCCGCTAAAATTGTTTCCGGTTCTTATTTCTCTATTTATTGATTCAATAGCAAAACGGATATTGTCTCCGGCGTTGCGCAAAGCAATAATGCGGCGTTCAATTAAAATCGAGGTGCTAAAAGCGCCGAAAATTATAACAATAACCAAACCAAAAATACCGAGCGCTACCAAAAGTTCTAAAAGCGTCACTCCCCCCTCATTATTGTGCCGGCCGAATCGAGAATTCATAATATTTTATCTCCAGTTGAATAAATGATCTTCGGCAGAACTGGCATAAGTAACGTTTCTTCTTTGCCAGGTAACGGTTGAAACGATTCTCATTTCAAAACTTGATAAATTAGTTATGGAAATTTTTCTTTTATAAGAAGCTGTGGTTCCCGAATCGTAATTGTAAAAACCGGAGCCGGAGTTATATAAAAGAGGAGAATCGGCATAAACCGAAAGAGAATTTTGGTTATAAGTAATTTGATAATCTCCGTCGGCAAGGCCATTATTCCACGATAAATTACTAAGCCAATTATTATCGCGAAGATTGCGGACAAGTTCTATTCCCTCCTGAGCCAAATTGGCCGCCGTTAACCTATCCTGAATATTGGAAACATAAAAAAGAGAGTTTGAGATAAGCGTTAAAGCGGACACCAAGCCTACTGCAATAATAGAAACTGCCACCATAGTTTCTATCAATGTAAAACCGACCATGCCCTTATTAAATCGTGTTTTTTTATTTTTGGCTTGCTTCATAAAATTTATTATAAAGAAATCAAGCCGCTTTTATTAATGTTAATCGTTTTGGTGGAAAATCTGTTGCTTAAAACAATGCTGGCGGTTGTTTGATCGGGGATAAAAACAACGCTTGGTTGCGGGGGGGTGTAAACGATGTCAGAAAGACCATTGCTCAAACTGCTTATTATTATTCCGGCGTCAAGATTGATGGTTTCAAAATCCTCCGAGCCATCGATTGACCTTATAAAATCTCTATCGGAACAATTAAGCGAAGCCGCTGTGTCGGCAAATATCGTATAACTGGATGAGTTGGGGCTATAAAAGTGAATCCCCCAGCCGCAAGGGACTCCCGAAATTCTAAAGTTTTTTGAAGAAAGGGCGTAATTCTGCACCCGACGCAAATCTAAAGATAATTTTTGGGCCGATCTAAAAAGAGCCGAGTTTTGCCGCTGGGAACTAATATTAAAAGTGACAATGCCCGCCATAAGCATGATAATCGCCAAAACAACTAAAATTTCAATTAATGAAAAACCGTTTTTCATAAAAATTAATTGGGTTATAAAAAGAAAATTATTGCCGTCGAAGCACTGAGAAAGGGGGCTAAGGCGATCTTATCTTTCAATGTTTTCTTTCCCAGTATTAATAAAATTATAGCATAAACCGCTCCTAATATAAAACTTAGGGTAAAAGCGAAAAAAGCCAATTCTGGTTCTAAAAACAGGCCGATTAAAAATGCGAGTTTGGCGTCGCCGAGGCCCATCGCCCGGCCTTTCGAAAAATAAAAAATGGAAAAGAAAAATAAAAAAGCGATAATGGCAACCGAGAGCGGCCAGAGAAATATTGCGATATTTTGATATTTTAATATTTCGAATAAATTAAAAATCAAAACAACAGCAATCGCTGGATAGATAATTTTATCAGGAATAATTTTCCATTTAAAATCATAAATTGCGATAACTAAAAAGGCGGAGAGAATGAAAATATAGTAAATAAAATTCCAAATTCCAAAACCCAAATTCCAAACAAAAACCCAAATCAGGCCGGATAAAATTTCAACGGCTGGATATTGCCAGGAAATTTTTTTGCGGCAATGGCGGCATTGACCTTTTAGTAGAAAAAAACTTAAAAGCGGCACTAAATCATGCCATTTTAAAATCGTCTTACATCGGGGGCAAAAAGAGCGGCCAAACCTGATTGAGTCGCCGCTCTTTAAGCGATAAATAACTACATTAAGAAAACTCCCGAAAACTAAACCAAAAAGAAATGCCAAATAAAACATTGTTTCAATATTTCAATATTCCGAGATTTACTGAGCAATATCATAACAAGCCCTGCCCGCCACTCCGCCACATCCTGCCGCGTCAGCGCCGGTAAAACCGTTGGTATAAGCCGAAGTGTAGGGGCAAGAACTGCCCGTTGTTGAATTACAATCCCGATCCTGATTTAGGAGCAAGCTGCTGGTATCTTCAAAACTAGCCCCGAAATGATAAGACTGGGGGCCTAATGCGCCGGCTGGCGTATATTCGGCATACCAATAACAATTATCGGAATTACCGGTACAGCTCGTCCCCGTTGGAGCCAATGGGTCAAGCGGCCACACCGGTATTTGGCCGGCCGTAACCATATCGCTGATTAACGTGGGATATTTTCCGTTCTTTCCATAATAATCCTCGGTAGCCGTCTGAAGATTTCTAATATCGGCAATTCTTTTGGTGTCTCTGGCTCTTTTTCTGGCGCTGGTTAAATTAATCACTAAAATTGACGCCAAAAGCCCGATAATGCCAATGACCACCAGAAGTTCCAGCAAAGTGAAACCGTCTTCAGACTTTTTTGATTTTATAAACATAATAATTAATTAATTTTAATTTATAATAAATCGACCTTAGAATGCGTTAACTAAATTATATATCGGCAAAAGAATCGCTGCAACCAATATGCCAACGCCGATTCCCAAAACTACGATTAAAATCGGTTCAATCAAGTTAACTAAATTGTCAAAAGCTCGATTGACTTCTTCGGTAAAAAAAACCGACACTTGTTTTAAAATAGAATCAAGTTTTCCGGTTTGCTCGCCGATGGAAATCATCTGGGTAACCATCGGTAAAACTTCCGGATACTTTCCAAAAACCGAGCTGATATTGCCGCCTCTTCTCACCGATTCGTTGGCTTCAAGAATAATGCGCTTATAGACCGCATTGCCGACCACGTCGGCGGTTATTTCAAGCGATTGTGAAATCGCGATGCCCGATGAGGTCAGTGTTGACAGGGTTTCTGAAAAACGCGTAAGGTATATTTTTTTTAAGAGTTCGCCGAAAATCGGAAATCTGATTTTAAATTCGTCAAAAGCGTACCGCCATTCCACGGATTTTTTAATTGAATGCCAGATGAAATAGCCAAGCGGAATTAAAATAGCAGCTATAAGCCAACCCCATTTCCTGACAAAACTTGATGAGCCGATTAAGAGCCGGGTCGTAAAAGGCAATTTTTGCCCGGATTCGGCTAAAATAGCGGTTAAATTGGGGATAACCCAGATAAGCATCACAATTCCAACCGCAAAAAAGGCGGCCACGATAAAAGCCGGGTAAATCATCGCGCCCCTGGCTTTGGAATTTAGAAGAAACTGCCGACTGATATAGTCCGAAAGGTAAGTCAACGTTTCTTCCAAACGGCCGGAAATTTCCCCCGACCTTATCATTTGGACATAAAAATTTGAAAAAACCTTGGGATATTTTGACAACGCCCGAGAAAGAATCATCCCGGCATCAACGTCGCTCGCAACGGAATTAATGATGCCAGCAAAGCGAGGATTGCCGACCTGTCTAGCCATAACCCTTAAAGATTGCACTAAGGGAACCTTGGCCTGAATTAGAACCGCCAGTTGTTTCGTAAAAAGAACTATTTCCTGATTTTTTATTTTATTTAGAAACGCCAAAATCTGGCTTAAAAATTCATTAAGAGTTATTGCTTCCACTTCTTCAAACGGCTTTACTTCAATGATAATTAATCTTTGATTTTGTAAAAAAGAAATCGCCGCTTCAATTGAAGAGGTTTCAATGAAATCGGATTCCAACTTGCCCTCTTGGGTCCTGGCCGTATATTGAAACTTCGGCATATTATTTATTATACCCTATCATGGTTTGGAGTTCTATTGGGTTTAAAGCGTAAGCCATGGCAACTTCCGCCGCGACTTCGCCGCGGCGAACCAGTTCAGCCAAACTTCGATTCAAAGAAATCATACCGGACTCAAGCGAAGTTTCGATAACAAGGTCTATCTGATGCGCCTTATTTTCCCGTATAAGATTGGAAATCGCGCCGTTTACAAACATAATTTCCGCCGCCGGCAAGCGGCCGCCGGATATTCTTGGTAAAAGCCGCTGAGAAATTGTCGCCGAAAGAGTGTTGGCCAGCTGAAGCCGGATTTGGTTTTGCTGCTGCGATGGAAAAACATCAATAATCCGGTCAACGGTTTGTGAAGCGCTGTTGGTGTGAAGCGAAGAAAAAACCAAGTGCCCCGTTTCCGCGGCCGTTAGAGCCGCGGAAATAGTCTCCGGATCGCGCATTTCCCCAATCATAATAATATTCGGGTCTTCTCTAAGAAGAGAGCTTAAGGCATTATGAAAATTTTTAGTGTCGCGGCCAACTTCTCTTTGGTTTACCAAGGACTTATTGCCGATGAAAAGATACTCAATCGGATCTTCAATGGTAATGATGTGTTCGGATCTTGAACGATTGATTTCATCAATTAAAGAAGCGAGCGTCGTGGACTTGCCATGGCCGGATGGTCCGGTCACTAAAACGAATCCCTGTTCCAGTTTGGTAAGACGATGAAAAATCGATGGCAAATTAAGTTCCTCCAAAGTATTGATCCTTGAAGGAATAATCCTTAAAGCGGTGCTGATAAATCCTTTTTCAAAAAAAACGTTAATTCTAAAACGTGCCTTATCTCTGAAACTATAAGAGAAATCCATTTCTTTCCTTAAAAGAAATTCGTCTTTATGATCGCCCAAAAGCAAGTATGCCAAATCCTTGGCGTGCTCCGGAGTCAAGACCGAAAATTCATTAAGAGGCAGAAGCGCGCCGTCAACTCTCGCGGTTGGTTTATAACCAACGCTTAAATGCAAATCGGAAGCGTTAATGCTTAACGTGTTTAAAAGTAAGTCCTCTAATTCTTGTTGTATTGTTGGCATAATATTAATTATTTTGTTTGTTCGTTTACGCTCACCACCTGTGCTAATTCATCAAAACCGACAATCCCTTCCAAGACCTTTAAAATGCCGTCTTGAAGTAAGGTAACCATTCCCTGTCTTTTGGCCTCTGATAGAATTTTTGATTCGGTCGGCCCCGAAATAATAATTTCTTCAAGGCTCGGGGTCATTTCCAAAACCTCAAAAACCGCGATCCGCCCCCTGGTCCCTTTATTGCCGCATTTCGGACAGCCCTGGGGCTTAAAAATTTTTATTTCTTCTTTTTTAATTTTAGGGCGAAATTCTTCCGGCATTTCTTCTATTGATTTTAAAATGTTGTTTCTTATCGGTTCCGGCGCCGTTATTTCCTTTTTGCAATCGGGGCACAATCTTTTGACTAACCGCTGGGCTAAGGCCACGTTGAGAGCCGACGGAATCAAATACGGCGCCACTCCCATGTTGATAAGCCGGGGAATAACGCCGATGGCGTCGTTAGTGTGAAGCGTCGACAAAACCAGGTGTCCCGTTAAAGCGGCCTGAGTCGCTAAACCGGCCGTTTCTGAATCCCTCATTTCTCCGACCACGATTATATTAGGATCTTGACGCAAAATTTGCCTCAACCCGTTGGCAAAAGTATAACCGAGTTCCGGCCTGATTTGCGATTGATTGACACCGTCGACATAATACTCAACCGGATCTTCCAAACTCACTATATTTACCCCTTCCGTGTTTAAAATTTGCAGAATTCCATAAATAGTGGTTGATTTTCCGGAACCGGTTGGACCGGTCATTAAAATCATTCCGAATGGTTTTCTAATACCCCTTTCGATAACTTCCAGGTTCCGTCCGACAATCCCGAGTTCCGGCAGTGTTTTAAGGCCAATCGTCGGATCCAAAATTCTCATGGTTGCTTTTTCGCCTCTGGCAGTCGGCAAAATTGCCACCCGAAGGTCTATTTCTCTTTCGCCGACGACGGTGGTAAACCGGCCGTCTTGCGGCCGGCGCGTTTCATCAATTTGAAGATTGCTGAGAATTTTTATCCGGGAAATCACAGCTGGTGCGATTTCCACCGGCAAAATAACAACGGTTTGAAGAGTGCCGTCCAGACGAAACCTGACCCGGAGTTTATTCATCGTCGGCTCAATGTGAATATCGGAGGCCTTTGACTCAACGCCGTGCTTTAAAATCGTTTCCATCATCCGGATTATCGGCGCCTCTTCCCCTTTGCTTTTTGGCGCCGCTTGGGGCATCGCCAATTTTTCTTCCGCCAGTTCTTTTCTCAAGCTTTCAAGCGCCTGACCCACTTCTTCTCCCAGGCCGGCGTACTGCTTCATCAATTTTGACCAATCATCCTCGCTGATTTTAAAAACCCGGGCCGCGAGGCCGTTGCGCGAAGCTAAAAAATTAAGCGCTTCCTGCGCTCTCACGTCTTCAGGGTCAACCAATCCAACGTCCAAAGTATTGCCGGAAAGCGACACCGGTATCATTTTGTAATGTTTTGCGGCGTCTTCTGAAATCAGAATCAAAACATCCGGCGGTATTTTTCGTTCCCTGTCGATTTGTAGCTTATCCGCCATATTTATTTTTAATATGGAACAAACGGATTAATTCGCCCGAGCGAATCGGCAATGATCGGCAAGTTGCCGTAGCTTTTAAGCGATTTATAAAAAGGACTATCAAATAAATCCACCGAGAGATCTTGAATTTTTATTATTTTTTTATCAAGCGGCGTCAAAGGAGGCGGCGGAGGAAGATTCGGCCTCCCAAAAGAAAATCCTAATCCCTGGTAAAAGAAAAAATAATAGCCGGCGGCTAAAATTATTAAAAGAAATAAACCGATTAAATACGGTAAAAATGATTTTTTGGGTTCTTGGGGCCTGAATGCCCCGAAAGTTCCGGAAGACGTTTGAGGAATGTTAACCATGGTGTTTTATTTAAAATAAGTGTCAATTGTCAAACTAAAATCTAAATTATTTGGGTTGGCGCCGCCCTGGCCGGGCGCGATTCCGGTAAAAGAAATCCTGCTGACATCAAATATTCTCAAACTCTTTTCTAAAGCCTTAAGATACTTAAAAAGCGCCGGATAAGAACCCTTTAACTTAACGTTCATTTCCAAAATGTTTAATCCCCCCGCTTTGAAACTTTTGGGCTTAAAATCAACGCTGACGAAATTTAAACCGGTTTCCGACGCCATCGCTTCAAGGTTTATCAAGAGCTCTGGAGCATTTTGCCCTTTGGGTATTGCCGCGTCAAAAATAGCGACATCGTTAGATCGGGCGTTATATTGATCAATCAATTTTTCAATACTTGCCGTAAGTTTCTGCCGCTCCGAAAGATTTTCCCGGCTTTGTTTTTTTAAATCAAGCGCCATTTGGATGTCGCCCCAAAGAGGCATTAAAACCCAAAAAATTACGGCGATAGCGGTTAAAAACAAAATCAACGGAAGAATTAAATATTTAAAAATATTCGGCATTATTGTTATTACTTTTTCACAAATAATTGAGGATCAACCGTCATCTGAAGTTCAAAATCCAATCCGCTGGTGCTAAAACTTATTCCCTTTACGTCAAGACCCTTAATGTCTTTATTTTCGCGAAAAGCCACCATTTGTTTGGCCAAAGAAGTGTAATTCTGGGCCACTCCCTTAAGCTGAATCAGGTTTTTTTCGCGATCAATGTCAACCTTAGTGAAAACCACCCTTGAATGTGCAAGAGAACCGATTAAATTAAAAATATCTGAAAAATAAGCGTGGTTTTTTACCAGGTCTTTAAAAGTATTTAAAGAATCATTAAGGCCACCTATGGCAGTCTCATCATCAACGCTGACTTTTGCCGCCTCCATTTTAATTTCATTGCCTATGTTAATAATATTTTTTTGAATTTCGGCCAAATAGACCTTTAAAGAAATGAAACCGCCGACACTTAAAAACAATAAAATAACAGAAACCCACAACGGCCAGCGCCAGGTCGGCAGTACTGCGGAAATTTTTAGTTTTTGCGGCGTAATTTCCACCATGCTTTTATTGTAATGCTCTCAGGGCCAAGCCGACGGCGATGGTAAATTCATGGCCCGTTTCTTTAATTATTGATTTTAAACTGTCGGGATAAGCTATCCGGCTAAACGGATCGCCGGGAGCCGTTTCTAATTTCAATTTATTTCGTAAATAATCCACAAATCCCGGCATTTTGGCGGCCCCGCCGTAAACAATCAATTTCTCAATCTTTTTTTTTGTTTTGGAAAAATAAAGGTCAATTATGCCGCTTATAGCTCCCGAAATAACGTCCAAAACCGGTATGATGACGCTCGCAATTTGAGTGTTGTTGTCCATAATTTTAAGGCCAATCTGTTTTTTTAATTCTTCGGCCCGGCGCCAATTTATGCTAAGATTATTCGCTAAAACCCTTGTTAAATCCTCTCCGGAGGTCTCAATAGAATGGCTGATTCTAAGATAGCCCTCGTCAACAATACTGATTGTGGTGTCGCGGGAACCCATGTCAATTAAAACTATAGGGGTCGGGTCGTTGCCGATTAAAGCGCGAGCCGCCGAAATTGTTTCCAATTCCGCCGCCAAGGGCTTGAGTCCCGCTCCCCTGCCGATTTCAAGATATTCATTGATTAATTCCCTGGGAATGGCAATAAGTAAAATTAAAATTTTTCCTTCATTGCCGGTTCCGATTAAAAACCAGTCAATAACTACACTGTCAATGGGAACGGGGATGTATTTTTTGGCTTCAAATTGAACGGCGCTTGCAATTTCCGATTCGGGCATCGGCGGCAGTTCCATTACTGTTAAAAAACTTGAAAATATCGGCATTGACATATTGACTTCCTGGGCGGTTATTCCGGTTTCTTTTAAAAGCCTTTTCAACATCAAAGCCGCCTCGCCGCCAAAGGCCTTTTGGGTTTTTTGGACATTTAAATCCTGAAGGGAGCTTGCCGCGGCTAAAGCGTAATTCTGCAAAATGCCGTAATTTTCCAGTTTTGGCCGGCCGTTTTTATTTGAAAGTTCAACAACTTTAATCGATAAAGTGCCAATATCCACCCCAAGATAGGTATCGGGCTTTGCCCCGAAACCGAATATGTTAAATGACGTTACCATAGACAAATCATAAATTTAATTTTATTATACCATAAAAATTTTGCTTTAAAGACATGAAGTTATACACAATTAGAACCTTTTTGCTTGACCTTGTTTTTCCGAAGCGCTGTCTTGGCTGCCAAAAAGAGTTAAAGGTGAAAGACGCTTTTTTTATTTGCGGCGCCTGTTTTGAAAAAATCGCCTTAAACTCGGGAATCCGCTGCCATATTTGCGGATTAAGGAATAAAAAAGGAACCTGTCGCCGCTGCCGAAAAAAAACGCCTCTTACCGGGTTATTTGCCGCCGGCCCGTATCAAGACCAAATCCTTAAAGAGATGATTCATCGTTTTAAATATCAATCAATTGAATCTTTAAAAAAGCCGCTCGCCCAATTAATAATCAACTATTTGGAAAAAGAATTGCTGAATAATAAACTAAAAAATTACGTTCTAACGCCCATCCCCTTAAGTTTAAGAAGAAAAATCAACCGCGGTTTCAACCAGAGCGAACTTTTAGCTGTGGAAATTTCCAAATATTTAAATTTGCCGGTTGTTAATCTTTTAAAAAGGAAAAAATTTACCGCGCCGCAAGCCGATATATCCGACTGGCAAAAGCGGAAAGAAAATATTTCCGGCGCCTTTGAAATGATTGATTCTAAGAACCAATCAGGGCGATATAAGAAAGTGATTTTAGTGGATGACGTGGCAACAAGCGGAGCCACGCTCGAAGAAGCGGCGCGCGTCTTAAAAGAAGCCGGAATAAAAGAAGTTTATGGACTTGTCGTCGCTCGCGGTTAGCGAGGGATGATTTCTTTCCAATTTGGAAGCGCTAAAGGAAGAATGTTTATAACCACCGATTGGGGACCGGCAGTTCCGCCGGGACCGGCGCAAGCCATGGTGTAGGTGACGCTTGGCGGCGGCAACGGAATAACAACTTCGCTGCCGTTTAAGGGTTTACTGCCGCTCCAGCCGCCGGAAGCGGTGCAGGAATTGGTGTAAGTTGATGACCAGCTTAACGTTGAGGATTGCCCTTCAAAAATAGATGTGGGACTGCCGGAAAAATTAAGAGTGGGCGGACAAGCCGGAATTGTTACGTTAAGAGTGTTAGAACGATTGGTCCCGGCGCCGTTATAGGCCTCTATCTGATATCTTTCGGTCGTATTGGGAGCGGCAGTAGTGTCGTTAAAATTCAAAGCGGTATACGGCTGGTAAGGACTAATGTCAACCCGCGCCGAGCCCCTTAAAATTCTATAGGCCTGGGCACCGGTGGAGGCCGTCCAGCTAAGCGGAACGGAATTGCAGGCAACCGAGCCGCCTAAACTTAGGTTAAAATCGCCGGGCGGTTGAATAACATTAACCGAAGTTGAATTTTCTGCCGAACCGCCGGAACCGGTGCATTTTATAATATAAATCGTGTAAAGCGTCGGGGAAACCACCCTGGAACCAGAAGTTGGCACGCTGCCGAGGTTATTGTCGGGAGGCGTCCCGCCCGGTTGTTCATACAGATTACAACTACTGGCATTAGAGCTAGACCAGGAAAGCGTTGATGATTGGCCGCGGTTTATAGTTGAAGGATTGGCAGATATTGAAACTGAAGGTGGGGATGGAGGAGGCGGGGGGGGTGGTGGAGGCGGAGGCGGTGAACAAGCGCCTCCCCATTCCGGATGGCCAAAATCTTTTGTTTGAGTACAATTACCAAAATCATCCCAATGAGTACAGACGCCGCAAGAAGCTGGTGTTATAAACCCGCTCTCAAAATTATTAGAAATAACGGGAATAGCGACTACTTCAGCGCTTATAAAATCATTTGATGGAAAAATAAAAATTCCAGAACCGATAATGGCCAATAAAACGACTATTACCAATAATAAACCAAAAAAACGAAAATTTTTATTTATCAGTCCCGGTAATGCGTCTGCCCATTTCAGAAATTCTTTCTTCAATCTCCGCTTCGCTCGGAAAGGGGCCCAATGGAATAAATTTAAGATATTCTTCATATTTTATTTTGCTCTTTTTAAAATCGCCAAGTTTTTCATAAACCAAGGCCAGATTTAAATTAAGAATTGACTTAAATTGACTATAAGCGTTTTCTGCCTGTTTTGGATTATTCCCCGGATAAGCGCTCCAAAAATAATCAGCATTAATCTTGTTAGTTTTTTCTTCGGCAGATAAGAATGCTTCTTTAGCTTTATTATACTCCCCGAGGTTTAAATAGGCGATGCCCAAACTTGTCCACAACCAGGGATTGCGGTCTTTTTCTAGCGGAATATTTTTAAAAGATTTTAAAATTGTTTCCTTGGCATCTTGAAATTTTTTAAGCTTCACTTGAATCCACGCTAAATCGTTATAGCCGGCCCATTGGCTTGGAATAAGTTTTATAAATTTAAAAAAATCGGATTCGGCCTCTCTAAAATTACCCCGATAACCAAGAATCAACCCCCTGACATAATAAGAATTGGGAATTTCCGGACGAAGCTTTAATTCTTTATTTATTTCATCAAGGGCACTGTTAAAATCCCCTTTTAAAAAATAAATTCGGCTAATTTGATAATGAGCCAATTGGATATCGGGCTTTAAATTAAACGCTGATTCATAAGATTTTTTAGCCCTGTCAAGATTGTAAGCCCCGCCGTTAAAATAATAATTGCCGATTTGCATCGCCAAATCAGAGTCATTTTTATCAAGTAAGATAGCCAGATTGGCGATGCGATATTTTTGCCAGACAAAATTTGCCAAAGCGTCCTGTTTTGCAGTAAAAACCAAAATTATCGTTATCACGACTAAAAACCAAACCGCCCAAAAGTTTTCGGTGATTGTTTCCGAAAAATTTTTTGTTTTTTTTATTTTAACCAATGCGTATTCCCCTGCGCATCAATTTCTGCCATCAGCGTGTAATCGGTTAAGCTGTAAACTTGAACTTGATTCAACCACTTATTGGCGACATAAAGGCGATTGTTTTCGGGGTCGGTTTTGAGTGATGTCGGATTGGCGGCGTAAGGCAAGTTAATCGTCGCGATAATTTTGTCCAACACCGCGTCAACCACTGTAATTTGGCCATAGCGATGCGCCAAGAAAATTTTATTGGTTTTTTCGTCGGGGTAAATAGTTGTCGCCTGCGGCGCGGATACGCCTTTAAGCGATTCATTAATATCAACGGTCGTTATTTTTTTCAGCGAACTGTTTAAAACCGACAATTTATTTTTTCCGGAATTTAAGAGATATATTTTTTTAACCCAAGGCGCGACTACCATTTCATTATAAGAATCATCTAAATTTGTTTGTCCAACCACTTTTAAATTTGCAGAGTCAATCGCGCTTAATGATTTTTTATCGGAACCCAAAACATAGATTCGGGAATTGGTTTTATCAAACAAAACCCTGCCGATATCAATTTTCAAAGAATTTTCAACCGCGTCGGAATTACCGTCAATAACAGCCAAAGATTTATTATCAATATTTACAAATATTTTATCTCGTTCCTGATCCGCGCCGACAATTGTTGGTCTTCCCTTAATATCAATTGTTTTTATAACCTCGTCTTTTTTCGCGTCAACGACAATGATAGAACTATCGGTCGCTAGATAAATCTTTTTTGCCGAATACAACGCTGTGCCGGAAATAATATTTTCTTTGATGGGAATTTTTTTCATAACCGATATGATACCAAGATGTGTTGGGTTTAAATGCCACAGTTCTTTTATTCCTTTATTTATGATATATGTTCCGCCTTTAGGATCGGCTGTAAAAATCGTTGAATATGGCCCGCCACCCAAAGTTAATTCGCCATTTAATTTAAGGATTTCCGGCTCAAAAGCTAAATAAGAATTGGAAAAATCATTTAAAACATAGAATGTTTTTGAGCCTCCGACGGTTACATTGTTCGGCCAGTTTAATTTTGTTTCAACAATTTCCGGTTTTTTATAAATAAATTTTTCTTTACCATTTTTTATGGTCAGCATAAACCCGCCGGCGCGGCTTAAGGCGTATACCGTGGAGGTCTTTTCGGAAAACTTAAAGTCCGATAGCGGATAGCCGATGGGAATATTTTTAACAACTTTTCCATCCATATCCAAAACCGTTATTTCATTGACTCGGCTTTGGCTGTAGACGTAAATCCGCCCGTTTTTTTCGTCAGCCAGCGCTTTTTGCGGATAAAGCAATGGTGAAAGCGACATTTTTTTGGTTGATAAATTTTTGGTGTCAAAAACAAACACCGTGTGATCATTCGGATTGGCCATATATAATTTTTGTTGATTTAAAGTCATTTCTCCGGTTCCTTTTGGCGCGTCAACATTATTTAAAATCTTGCCGGCCTTGGTATCTATAACCCAAAGTTTATTATCGCCTTGGCTGATTAAGTATAACCTTTGAATGTCGGCGTCAAAAGCCGCCGGGAAAGAAGCGTAAGGATTTGGTCCGACTTTTAAGGACTTTGAAACTTTAAAAGTTTCACCATCAATCACGATCAAATCATTGCCATTCGTGTCCGCTAAGTAAAG